>CAISOH010000041.1 GCA_903887005.1 uncultured Bacteroidota bacterium
AAAAAATTAGAGTAGCCACAAAGGGCCACTCTAAACAGGCTGGTATAAAACCGCCTTAAGGAACAAATTTAAATAAAAAAGTGCAGAAAGATTAGGTAATGAACACAGAATCTGAAAGGGTGACATAAAACACAGGTTATATAGAGTTACAACTAATTGGTTTTCAGTGATTGGACCTCCGAACTCACGTTAAAATAAAAAAACAGGAATACTATACTAAAGGCTCATGAAGATTAATTTGATGAACATGCTCAATAAAGAACAGAATTGTATTAGTACCTCAACGCAAGGATGGTGATAGTAGTAATGGCCGGAATTTTTTCTTACAAAAACAAATTGACAATAAGATAAATTCCAGCCGCGAGCAGGCCGCTAACTGGTATGGTAAGTATCCATGCCCAAAGCAGGTTGATGGTTACGCCCCAGCGTACGGCTGAAAGACGTTTTGTTGCGCCAACTCCAATAATAGAACCGGCAATGGTATGTGTGGTGCTGACGGGTATCTTCAGGTTTTCTGCAAGGAATAGGGTAATGGCCCCTGCGGTTTCTGCTGCCACACCTTCAAAAGGGGTTACCTTGGTAATGCGTGTGCCCATGGTCTTGATTATCTTCCATCCACCGCTCATAGTGCCGAGCGCCATGGCAGAATAGCAGCCAAGCGGCACCCACACAGGCATTTGTGAGAAAGAGTCAATATAGTGGGTGCTTATCAAAGCGGCGGTGATAATTCCCATTACTTTTTGAGCGTCGTTGCCGCCATGCCCTATGCTGAAGGCCGCAGATGATACCAACTGGAACCGTTTAAGATATAAGGTGGACCGTGCCGTGTTAAGCGAGCCAAGAAACATAGTAAAGACGCTCATGCAGACTAATATCAATGCCAGTAACAGCCATTTAAAGTTTTTACTTTCGAGGAGCACATTCATCAAATAACCATCATAGAAATTTTTCAGGTTTTTAGGATCGGTTTCCATTACATTGGAAATCAGTATTATCACTATCGCAATGACCGCCAGTGATATTATTTTGGGTATAGCCCCCCTGCGGAAGGAGTATATGAACCATAAGGAGATAATAAATGCCATGATCATGCCTATCAGTGGCGCTAAGACAATAAAGCTGACTGTTTTAATAATGGGCTCCGGATTGACAGAATGAAAACCGGCATGTGCTATTGCGGCGCCTGCAAACCCTCCTATAAGGGTGTGCGATGAACTGGAAGGTATGCCAAACCACCAGGTAAGCAGGTTCCATGAAATTGCAGCTACCAGTCCTGACATGATGACCGGTAAGGTGATGAATTCTTCTTTTACAGTTTTGGCTATGGTATTGGCAACGCCATGGTCTTTAAAAATGAAGAATGCGACAAAATTGAAAAAGGCAGCCCATACCACAGCCTGGTAGGGCGTGAGTACTTTGGTGGATACAACCGTAGCAATGGAATTAGCTGCGTCGTGGAAGCCATTAATATAATCAAATACTAAAGCGAGGACCAGTATTACTATAAGTAGAACCGACATACGGTATTATGAGTATTTAATGATGATTGATTCTACCACATTTGCAGCGTCTTCGCACTTATCAGTTACTGTTTCCAGCATCTGGTAAATATCCTTCTGTTTGATGAGTTCCACAGCCGAAATATTAGATGAGAACAGCTTCATCATAGTACTGTCGAGCAGATCATCCGCATCATTTTCGAGGCTGTTTACCAATACACATGCGGAAGTAATGGCACGTAGGTCTTTCATATCGCGCAGGGCAAAAATACTGGTGCTCATTGCATCAATGGATTTACAGATTATTTCCGCGAAGGCCGGCAGGGTATTGTATTCGTCATTTATCTGGTAATTGACTATTCGTTTAGCCGCCCCCTAGATATAATCAGCAATATCATCGAGCGATGTGGCGAGATAATGGATATCTTCACGGTCGAATGGCGTGATGAAATTTCGCCCAAGTTCTATAAATATCCTGTGGGTTATTTCATCATTCTTATGCTCCCAGTTTTCAAGGGATTTCAAAATATTATCCCTCTTGGTAAGATCCTGTTCCTGTAAAGCAGTTTTAAATACACCACCCATCTGAACGAGTGTAGCAGCTACCTCTTCAAACAAACCATAAAATATTCTGTCTTTCGGAAGGAAAAATTTCAATACGTTAGCAAATGCCATAACAATAAATTAATGCAAAATTAACATTGGCAAAACTATCCGCAATTATCCGGCTTTAATAATGATAATGAAGACTTAATAATTTCTTAACATTGGGAAGTTAGGCAGTTTGCAGTTTACAGTTCCCAGTTTGCAGTTTGCTGTTTGCAGTTTACAATTTACAGTGGCGGTTAGCAACTGGCAGTTTACAGTTATTTTACATTTCATGGGCAACTGCCAACTGTCAACTCATCGTTTGTGTTTCCAGCGCCTGTGCGACCATAGCCAGTTTTCAGGTTGGGCAATAATATCCTGTTCCAGTCTCCGGGTGTGCATTTCAGATATTTCGCCATCAGCGGTACTGGCAGGGTTTTCAATCAGTATTTCTGCAAAAATTTCGTAATACCCTCTTTTTACTTTTTTTACACAAGTATATACTACAACAAGGTTCATTTTTTTCGCAATGACCTCCGGGCCTTTGAATACGGGCGTATCCTGATTAAGGAAAGTGGTCCAGTAAGCATTATCCGGCTGAGGGGTTTGGTCGGCAATAAAGGCTGTTGAATTAAGCTCATTTTTATGTGCCAGCATTTCTCTGAAGGTATTCTTCATTGCGATTAGCCTTGTGCCGTTCCTGGTGCGGATATGGTACATGAGCCGGTCGAAATATTTATTGGCAACAGGATGGTAAATGACGTATAACTGATGCTTTAACAGCAGGCTAAATGAATGCCCGGCCCACTCCCAGTTGCCAATGTGGCCCAAAACTAACAGGAAGCTTTTATTTTCACCTGTAAGTTTTGAAAATAAAGATAAGGCTTCAGGGCTGAGTTTGCAATGTTTCAAAATGTCTTTTTTGCTGATAGTAAGTATCTTAACTGTTTCCAGGAACAGGTCGCACAAATGATGAAAGAAATCCTTACAAATCCTGTTAATTTCTTTATCTGTTTTTTCAGGGAAGGCATTTCTAAGGTTTTGTAATACTACTTTCTTACGATACCCAATGATGTGATAAATGAAAAGGAATAAAAAATCGGAAAACAAATACAGTACCGGAAATGGCAGTAAGGATATTAAGTAAATAAACGGGATGACTAAATAATATACCAGCGCAGACAAAGTGTAAAATGCTTTGTGCAAATTTATGTCATTTTCATGCAATGTTATTAGGTATGATTTGCAATGGGATTCCGGCTGGTATTAACTTTTTGATAATTTACATATAATAAGGTCATTTTTCTTAATTATTATTAAAACTAATTAGGAAAATCATTGCCGTTAGTGCATATTTGTGTAGTAATTATAGTTATATGGCCTCTTACCTGATAGCTGACAGCGGATCAACAAAAACCGACTGGTGCCTCCTTAGAAAGGGGAAAAAACCTTTGCGATTCAGTACACAGGGCATTAATCCTTACATCCAAAGTAAGGAAGCTATTGTGGAAATGCTGAAAAATGAGCTACCCTGGGACAATACGAAATATAAGGCTAATGTTTTGTGCTACTTTGGTGCCGGCGCTGCAAATCCCGAGAAGCAGGAATTTCTTGAAGATATTCTGAAAGCCCACTTTAAAATAAAAAAAACTGAAGTACAGGGAGATATGCTTGCGGCAGCGAGAGCTTTATGCGGTGATAACAGCGGGGTAGTGTGTATATTGGGTACCGGCAGCGCGAGTTGCTATTATAACGGGAAAAAAATAGTAGAACAGAAGCCCTCATTAGGATATATAGCAGGTGACGAAGGCGGCGGAAATTATATGGGCAAACGTATATTGCAATACTACGCCTACGGCACATTCGATACTGAATTGAAGATGGGATTTGAAATGCGCTTCGGAGATGATATAAGGAAAATAATAAACAAGCTGTACCACGAACCTAATCCAAACCGTTACCTGGCTTCGTTTGTTACGCTGCTCAAGGAAAACCGGGGGCATTACATGGTTGAAAATATTATTGAGGATTGCCTGAACGACTTTTTTCATACCAGTATACTCAAACACCGCAATAGCTGGAACCTGCCTTTATACTTTTCCGGCTCCATAGCCTACGAGTTTCGCGACATACTGGGAAGCCTCTGCCATCAATATGAACTGGAAATAGGTGACGTGATTAAAAGCCCTATGGACGGACTTATTAAGTATTATAAGGGGAAGCTTAGTTAAGGTTGATGATTGCTTTTCAATAAAATCCTTTAATTTATTTTCTGTTTCATTTATACCAACTTTATGAAGGGAAAAATGCTGCTGTTTATATTATTATCATTAGCCGCATACAATCGCTCATCGGCACAGGCTTTTGACAGTTCCCTGATGATTTCACCATCAGCAGTAAGGAATACCTCCTTTACTGCTTATTTTCTGGCTGATAGTTTTTCCAAAGCGGGTGATAGTATTCAGACAAGCGCCTGCCTGATGCGAATGGAGCCATATTACCTGATGTATCAAGCCATTTCACCAGCTAATCTGGATACCTTTTTCTCGGAATACAAACTAACGGTACGCGCAAAGGGTGAATTCAGGAAAAAATTTGAAGCGGTATTCAATACTCCCCGAACATCAACCTATGGAAAATTTGAGGAGCAATTTCGGGAAGACCAGCAAACAAGACGCAATATGGACATGTGTAACGACAGTATTAGCTGTGCTGTTTTTCAGCGAAATATGAAGCAGGCAGATTCTGTTCATTTCGATTATTTGTTCAGATATGTAAATAAGTATGGCTGGCCAAAGCTTGCGGATGGTGGGCTGTATGCAGAATTCATTGCATTGCACGATGCCACTGACGGACACTGGATGTACTATCTTCCTTTAATGAAAAAAGCGGTATTGGCAGGTCAGGCCAACTATAATATGTACCATAATGTGCTGAACAGGGCGGTAACGCCAAATTTTGAAAAGCTATCCCGGAATTATAAAAAGATACGGTTCGATATCAGCTATATTTTGAAATCAGACCCTCCATCCAATGCACAAATGGAATTGATGAAAGAGGCCATAAGGAAATACAAACCTATTAAGTATTTCTACTTTTTATATGAGAGCAATAATGAAAAGGATTATGAAATATTTACAAAAGCTAAGGGTGGCCACAGTCACGGCAGAGACAGAGGATGGGATAAAACCAGTTATTGTATCGCATGGGACTTGATGGTTGATTTAGAATATTATCAAAAAGATCTGCTATCATCTGATTTTAATCCCTTTTACCAGTTTGCTTACGAACAATCTTCTTACAGGAAAAAAAAGCTGATAATGTATTTGTTGTACTAATTTACCACATCATCTCATGCCGCGAAAAATATTATTTTACTTAATCCTGCTATCATTAGTATACAATCGCTTATCAGCACAGGCTTTTGACAGTTCATTATTAATTTCTAAAGAAGCGGTAAGAAATTTTTCCTTTACATCCTACTTACTTGTTGATAGCTTTTCCAAGGCGGGGGATAGTGTGAATGCAAGCGCCTGCCTGATGCGCATAGAACCATATTACCTGATGTATCTGGGTTATTTACCCAGTGATCTTGATACGTTTTTTGCAGGATTAAAAATAACAGTCCGCGCACAAAAGGAATACCGGAAAACGTTTATAGCAATATCCAATGCTCCTGAATCGGAGGCGTATAAAAAATTCAAAGAAATGCATGGTGAAGACCAGGAGGTGAGATGGAAACTGGAGCGGTGTAAAGACAGTTTTAATTGCGCTGTATTTGAAGAGAAAATGAGATACACGGATTCCGTACACTTCGACTATCTATACAAATATGTACAAAAACACGGCTGGCCTAAACTTTCTGACGGGTCTTTGCATGCAGAGTTAATTGCCTTGCATGACGGCTATGAGGGCCATATGAAGTATTACTTAGCTTTTATGAAGAAAGCTGTACTGACAGGCCAGGCCAGCAGTAATGGGTATGGAAATGTTTTGAACAGGGCCATAAAACCAACATTTGAAGAGCTGGCAAGGAAATTTAAAAATAAGGTGGTTTTTGACGTAAGCTATATACTGAGCAGAGATACTCCAACAATAGCCCGGCTGGAGTTGATGAAAAAAGCTGTAAAGGCGCACAAGCCGATAAAGTATATCTACTTTATGTATGAGAGTGATAATAAAAGAGACTATAATTGGTTTATGTCAGGAAGGGACGGGCACGCAAGACGCAGTGATATGGACAATTACTGGATAGCCTGGGAATTAATGGTTCATTTAGAAGATTACCAAAGGGATTTGCTTCATTCAAATGAGAATATTTTTTACCAATTTGTCTATTCAGAGTCTTTATTAAAAAGGAAAAAGCTGCTGTTGTATTTGTTGTACTAACTCCTGTTCCCGATTACTTAGATATTTTATATATCTTAGCTTTACTTTTTGAATTTTGAATTTTGAATTTGAAACATGAACGAAGCCTTATTCCAATTCATATGGCAATATAGCCTGTATCAGACCACAGCACTTACAACCGCTGCTGGCGAGCCATTGACCATTATCCACTGTGGTAAGCTGAACAGGGATGCCGGGCCGGATTTTCTTGAAGGCAAAATAAAGATTGGCAACACTACGCTGGTAGGGAATATAGAGTTGCACATAAAGAGCAGCGACTGGCTGCGGCATGGGCACCAGAACGATGCTGCTTACAAAAACCTTATCCTGCATGTGGTGTACGAGAATGATGTGGCGGATGTTGCCGAAAATATTCCTGTTCTTGAATTGAAACAACATATCCCTCACCACATTATTCCCAAATACACCAGTTTGATGTGGGCGCCGCAAAAATTACCTTGTTATGCCCAACATGAAATGGTAAAGAGTATTACAAAGGAAGGGTGGCTCAGCAGGCTGCTTGCAGAGCGATGGGAACAAAAACTTGCCGACTGGAACGTAATGCTCAAAAATTCAGCCGAAGACTGGCGAAACCTGCTCTACTGGCGCATGGCGGCCAATTTTGGTTTTAAGACCAATGCAACGCCCTTCCTGATGCTGGCACAGTCCCTGCCATTGAACATACCCACCAAACACAAAGAGAACCTGATGCAGATAGAAGCTTTGCTGTTCGGGCAGGCTGGTATGCTGGAGGATGATTTTACAGATGATTACCCTAGGGAATTACAGCGGGAGTATGACTACCTGAGAAAGAAGTATAAATTAAAGCCCATTGCCGGGTATCTGTGGAAGTTTCTCCGTATGCGCCCTGCTAATTTCCCCACGGTACGTATAGCCCAGTTTGCTGCATTGATACATAAGTCGGTGCATTTATTTTCACAGATCATAGAAACCCATTCGGTAAAGGAGATAGCGCCATTGCTTGACGTAACGGCAAGCAGTTATTGGGATACCCATTTCCAGTTTGATGCCGCACAGGAAAAAGCGACGCCTAAATCACTTGGCACAACCTCTGTCCAGAATATCATTATCAACACTATTGCGCCAATACAATTCCTGTATGCCGCAAAGCAGGATACACATGTTTTACAGGAGCGGTCTTTGCAATTACTGGAAGCTGTTCCCGCTGAACAAAACAACATTACCCGGCTATGGGAGGAAAATGGCTGGAAGGCCCAAAATGCAGCGCAGTCACAGGCATTGATACAGCTTTACAACAACTATTGCAGTTCAAAACGCTGCCTGGAATGCACTATTGGGCTGAATATTATCCGTTCGGCCAATTAAAGGTGATTGTTTTTTTGCAGTCAGGGTGCAGGCTCAGATAAACAGGGCATGTATTGGCAATATTGGCGATTTTTATTTTTTCTTTTTCGGTATAAGGGCCCGTCTTCGGGAAATCTATGATTACCCTGATTTCACCAATCATTCTTGGATTTGAAGTCATTATTTTTTCTACCTGGCATTCAGCTCCATCTATATTTATATCGTGGGTTGACTCTGCTATGGCCAATGTGGTTACCATACATGAAGCTAGTGCAGTGGCGACAAGGTCGGTAGGGGAGAAGCGTTCACCTTTTCCGTGATTGTCAACAGGGGCGTCTGTTTCAATTACACTCCCGGAACGCAGGTGGGTGGCTATAGTACGAAGTTCGCCGGTATATACAACTTTTGAAGTCATGGCATAATTTTTTGTAAATTTATGAAGTATATGCGAGTTTAAGTGTTTCACGCAAAGGTCGCAAAGGAGTTTTTGAAAAAGGGTTCATGCAAAGGACGCAAAGGAGTTTTTGAAAAAGGGTTCACGTTTAAAAACAGGAGAAAGAAAAGTTTGAAAGCTGTTATGTTAAAAAAGATATCAAAGCCTTAATAAAAAAACAAAATTTAAAACGTAATTTTTCCACATTGAATATTATTTGTAACTTACGCTTTGTTTGGTATATGAAAAGTATAATAATCAGAATGTTTTTTTTAGCAGTTGCAACCTGTAGTGCAACCAACCTTCTGTATGCCCAGTCTTCTGTTAAACCAAATGATACAGTTAAAAAAACACAAATACCGGTAGCAGTTCTAAAACCAAAGGGTCCCAAGGCAATTACTCATGAAATGAGCGCCGGTTTACGGCTCAACAGTAATGGCTGGAGCATATATACCGACATTGGAAAAGTAAAAGCAAAAGACATAAAGCATAGTGATATGTTTTATAATGTACGTTTCTGGCAAATTGAATTCACTGAAAAGAAAAATCCAAGAGAACAAAAAATTACCAGTGATTATGGAGGGGTAACTGGTGGAACAGGGAAATACATATACGGTAAGATCAATAATTTCTATGCAGTTAAGCTTGGTTTGGGGTTCAGGACATTGATTGCAGGTAAACCTGATCCCGGAACCGTCTCCATCCATTGGGTAAATGCGTTTGGTGTATCAATCGGATTGTTAAAGCCGTATTACCTGAATGTATATAGTGATCCTAGCGCTATTAAATTTGCTGACGCCACCACGCAATCTGATTTTCTAAACCAGCAGGTTATTGAAGGGAAAGCAGCATTCACCAAGGGCCTTAGTGAAATAAAAGTAAATCCGGGCGGGCATTTTAAGTCAGCCTTCCATTTTGATTTCTCCACCAACCGGAAAAATGTAATGGGTGTTGAAGTGGGCGCCAATGTTGAATATTACTCACAAGCCATTCCGCTTATGGCCAACCAGACGGCCACTCCTTATTTTGTTGATATGTTCGTAGCCTTCCAGTATGGCAGGAGGTGGTAAGAGTTGGCGGTTTACAGTTGGCAGTTTTCCCCATAATTAAAGAGCAAATACTTCTTTTTTTCCTGAATAGTAGCAATTAAGTATGGAATCCATTTCCATTCTGCCGGCAGCCACTTCCAGCACTTTATCTTTAAATTCAGGGTTGATGAGATCTAGAAATGGCTGTGGTACTTCATTAAAATTTTTGAACGCATCTTTTAGCTTTTCATCCCATTCCCTGTAATGATTTAACAGATCGTCCGGCATCACCATTGTCCGGTTAGTGCCGGGTTCAGGCAGGCATTCAAATGGCTCGGTAACATTGAGGTAGCCATAATCATCCGTGAGTTCTTCACCTGGATGGATATCCCTGATTGCTAACTCAAAATTATAGGCCGTAGATATACAATTTGAATGAAAACTATGGTTAATAAACCTTGAATGGTCCCAGCATAAAATAAAGTTGCCGTCACTGTCCTGGTAGCTATAGGTTTGCAACTTTTCTTTGAAAACAGGCGGGAGGCGTTTTATCTCATCCGGGGTAAATACCTGGTCGAGCGGATCGAAAATCCAGGTAATAGTTCCTTTAGGTATAAACCTTGTTGCTACTACGCCATAGCCCTTCAGGGGGCTGATGAACTTAAGTTGTGTATCGGGGTGTATCATAAATGGAAGATGAAGGTATCTATTATTATATCTTTTCAAAAAGAACACCCCTGTTTTTTTTGATTTTTTATCTGACAATTTTTTTTGTAAGAATGATAATCCAAATCTTACCATCTGGCTGATAAATCTCCAAAATATTTTACTGCTTCGCGCAGCCTGCTTCCATACCAACTAAACATTTCCCCATCAACGAGTATCACTTCCACTCCAGGAAATACTGCCCTGATTTCGGCTATATGCCCGTCTTTAAAAGGGTAGGGTTCTGATGAAAGCAGCACTAGGTCTATTTGCTTATCCCTTAATTCTTCCAGCTTTATTTCTGGGTAACGTTTTCTGTCTGCCAAGGCATTTTCCCAGCCTATTGCGGCTATCATATTGCTGATAAACGTATCCCCACCGGCGCACATCCAGGGTTTTCTCCAGATGAAGTATGCAACTTTCTTTGGCCTGGCAGATTTATTTAAGGCCGCAAAGCCCTTGGCAATATCCTGTACCACTATTTGAGCTTCACCTGCCTTGCCAACTAACGCGCCTACTTCGAGAATCATTTGCCGGCTGTCGTCAATGGTTTGTATATCGCTTACCCATACCGGGTATTGTGTTGATAATTCCTCTATCTGTGATCTAGTATTCTCTTCCTTATTGGCAATGATAAGATCGGGATGCAGTGTTTTTACTATTTCCAGGTTTACCGTTTTGGTGCCACCAACCCTTGTCTTGTTTCTGAACCATTCATCGGGATGAACACAAAACTTGGTAATACCTGCAACCTCCTTATTTAGTCCCAGGTCATACAGAAGTTCAGTTTGTGATGGCACCAGAGATATGATACGCTTTGGAGGATATATCAACTCCACTTCATTGCCCATCATATCAGTGAACAAACGCACATTCATTACCTGAAAATTTTGTAATAATAGATAAGAAATAAGCTAAATATACCATCAAGCAAAAACATATTGCTCATATACAGGATGGATACTTTGTTATTCTTTACAGCAAAATTAAATGACAAGTTAATCAGCGTTAAAGCTATGTACCCGAGAGCGCCCCATTTGCGCATATCACATGCTGCTATCCAAAACAGTGTATATACGAACATCCATAAAACCTGCAGCCATTCAATGCCGGGAAAAGGAACTAATCTATCGTCCCATACAGTCCATAATAACCACAGCACATGAAACAAACCCACCAGCGGAAACAATATAGGCGGCTTCCGCACTATATCACTAAAAAAATCCTTGAAACTGCGCAATTATAAAAATGGTGTTTAATGTCTTGAACTTATGTACTCCCCTTCAGGGGCCGGGGGTTTACCCTTTACTAAAAGCATTGAGTATATCATACTTTGTAAGTATAGTATATTGCCCGCTTTCATCACGGGTAAGCACAGCGCCGTTGTCTTTATTTATGTAGTGCGTAAGGCGTTCTAAAGGTGTGTCCATGTCAACAATTGGCAATGGTGCATCCATTACATCGGCTATCAAGTGGTCGCGGACATCCGCTTCTTCTATCAATTTCTTAAAGAGGCTGCCCTGGGTGATACTACCTGTCATTTCGCCATCCAGCATCACAGGGATCTGCTCTATGTCGTATTTCTTCATCAGTTCCAGTGCATCCATCACTTTGCTGTTCTCGTCAATGGTCACCAGTCTCCTGCGTCCAAGGCCACCTATCAGGTCGCGAACGGTATCTACTTCCAGGAAGCCCCTGTCCAGCATCCATTCATCATTATATATCTTGGCAACATACCTGCTGCCATGGTCGTGGAAAATCACCACCACCAGGTCGTCTTTTTTAAGTTTGTCTTTAAGCTGGCGCAGCCCTGCTACCACCGAACCACCTGAATACCCCACAAATATGCCCTCTTCACGGGTAATTCTGCGTGCCATTATGGCGCCATCTTTATCTGTTACCTTTTCAAACAAGTCTAATGCCTTGCGGTCGTAGTTCTGAGGTAAAAAATCCTCTCCAAATCCTTCTGAAATATAAGGATGTACTTCGTCCATATCCAGTTCGCCGGTATCAAACCATTTCTTCAGCAGGCTGCCGTATGTATCTATAGCCCACACCTGTATGTTTGGGTTCTGCTCTTTCAGGTACAGGCCTGTTCCTACTATTGTACCCCCTGTTCCTGCGGCCACCACCAGGTGGGTTATTTTACCCTCGGTCTGTTGCCATATTTCAGGGCCTGTTTGCTCGTAATGCGCCTGCCTGTTGGCAAGGTTGTCATATTGGTTTACATACCAGCTATTGGGAATTTCACGCTGCAGGCGGCGTGCTACCTGGTAATAGCTGCGCGGATCTTCCGGGTCCACATTCGTAGGGCATACGATTACCTCTGCGCCATGCGCTTTAAGTATATCGGCCTTTTCCTTGCTTTGCTTATCGGTAGTGGCGAATATGCATTTATAGCCTTTTATAATAGCGGCCAGCGCAAGGCCCATGCCCGTATTACCGCTTGTACCTTCTATTATAGTGCCCCCGGGTTTTATTTTACCCTCACGCTCAGCAACTTCTAACATCTTTACGGCCATACGGTCCTTTATGCTGTTGCCGGGATTAAAAGTTTCTACTTTTGCATAAACCTTGCAGGGCAGGTCAGCCACTACACGGTTCAGCCGCACTAAGGGGGTATTTCCTATTGTCTGGAGTATATTATCATAAACGCGTTCAGCCATAAAATCAATTTTTTAGAAATGGTAAGCCTTCGCAATATGCTATGGCTTACAAAGCAAGCCGTACACAAATTTGTTCCGGTTTGCGAGGGCGAAGGTAAAAAAATATGGGGACTTCATTTTTATTGAAAATTTGGGTAGTGTCTCAGTTTGAATGTTAACGGAAAGTTATTGGTGGTGTATAGGTAACTAAGGTAATAGAAACGAATCTACTTCACCATATAATATATGGTTTGATTGTAATTTGAAGCTGAATATATCTGCCCGTTTACTGTGAAAGAAACTAATTCATTAACGCAACCACCGAACTCCGAAACATCCTTTCCGCAACCATATTCCTTTTCTTCGGAAGTATGATTTCCAACCTTTAAATTATTAAAAGTATAAATTGCCCCACTGGTCGGAAATATTATTTTATAATCATTACCCGTATCTAAAAAATAATTTATAAAGCAGGTATCATTCCTAAAGAAATTATTCGTAATTTTTACTATTTGGGTGTCTATCGGACTGTAAGAGCTGCCAATCTGAGGCGGATTATTATTTGGTTTGTATGCAATTAATAACATTGAATCTATATCTGTTCTGTTAAATCCTTTTGTTATCAAGCGTAGGCTGCCATTCCCACAATAGATTGTTCCTTTGCAGGTACATGATAGACAATAAATAGAAACACATAGAAGAAGAAAAAGGAATAATTTCATATAATAAAGGTAGAAATTATAACTAAAATCTACAAATAAAAAAGGCTGCTATTTGCAGCCCCTTATTTTCCTTTGTGCTATTGCCTTCTCTTTCTCTATTTCATCAGCGTAAGCATAGTTTAAAATATCCTCAATAGTCATTGGCTTTGTTGTTAACTTAGCTTCCATAACCGGAGTAACAGGTCGTGTCTCAGTCTCAATGTTAGGGGAATGCTTAGTTGTTTCAAATAAATGATAAGTAGTTTATCTACAAAAAGAAAAAAAGTGTGTGCTGCATGTTATCTTAACAATATCGTTTTTCCATAATTCCATATTAAAGTTAGCTTTGCAGAACGAATGAAAACATTTGAGGAATTACGTATCGTATTTTTCGGTACTCCCGATTTTGCAGTGGCATCATTGAATGCCCTTGCGGAAGCGGGCGCTGATATTGTTGCGGTTGTAACCTCGCCCGATAAACCTGCCGGTCGTGGTATGCATTTACAACAGTCGGCGGTAAAGCAATATGCATTGATGAAGGGGTTGCCGGTATTGCAACCGGAAAAAATGAAAACGCCGGAATTCGTAGAGCAACTTAAAAATCTGGATGCAGACCTGCAGGTGGTTGTGGCTTTCCGTATGATGCCGGAAGTGGTATGGAACATGCCGCCGATGGGCACTATAAATGTGCATGGATCGTTGCTGCCGCAATACCGCGGCGCGGCGCCTATCAACTGGGCTATCATAAACGGAGAAACAGAAACGGGCGTCACAACATTCAAGCTTAAACATGAAATAGATACCGGGGATATATTATTGCAGCAGGCAGTACCCATTCTCAGGAGCGATAATGCCGGTTCACTCCATGATAAGCTGATGCATGCAGGGGCTGAATTGCTGGTAAAAACCGTGAAGCGCCTTACCGAAGGCTCCATACAGGAGCAACCGCAAAGGATTATTAATAAAGAAGAAATTATTTACGCACCAAAAATATTTAAAGAAGATATGCAAATAGACTGGAACAAACCTGTTACCGTAATAGACGATTTGATAAGGGGAATGTCTCCTTACCCCGGAGCTCATACCATGCTCGGAGATAAGACCATAAAGATATTCAGTTCCGACTACCGGGTGGAAAGCCCTAACGCATTGCCCGGAACCATAGATACAGATAATGCCACTTACCTGCGTTTTGCAGCTACAGATGGCTGGCTATACGTTGATGAATTGCAACTGGAAGGTAAGAAAAAGATGGGCGTTGTTGAGTTTTTAAGAGGGTATAGGGGAACTTTAAACCCATAACCCCTTAAACCCCTGACCCCTCCCGCTGAAAGAGCGGGACCTTGTTCCGGGGAACATGCTATTGAGCTGTTTCCGGAATTTCATCATAGTTAACGCTATTGAACAATTTGTCTGGCCTTTTTTTACGTAAAAAGGAGGAGGCAGAAAATGAGGGGAAACCCCTGTTGCAGTTTCTTTTGTGTCCGGGCTGTTTGCAGCTATCAGAGCCTGCCCTGAGGAATCGAAGGGCACCAGTGGCAGCCTGTCCCGATTTTTTCATCGGGATTGGCACCCTGCATCAACACGATTTCTATTATACTTGGCAAGGGATAAATTAGTGACTTTTGTTGAAATAGAAAAATAGATAATTTGTAATTGCGAGCAATTGTCAAGGTGAGTACCTACCTTTTGAACCCAAAAGGATAAAATGTGAATGACGTGTTATTCATACAATATTCAAAATCAATAAATTGCAAACACGTCATTGTAAGCCTCGCCGAACCTCTCGCCGAACCATGACATGCTGAATTCTGAACTTATGCTTGCACAAAGTTCTGAACTCACTAATTTATCCCTTGCTCAGTATAACTGTCATCTTGAGTAAACAATTTGCTGCGCACAAGCTCTTTGAAAATGACAGGATACATTGTGAGGTACGTAACACACTCCCCTCCTTTTTTCAACTTACCATTACCCAAAACTAAAATGTGGATAAGTTTAACTGATGTATCTCAAAAGCGGTTATCATTCCATGTAACTGTTTCATTCCACGCCATATA
>CAISOH010000042.1 GCA_903887005.1 uncultured Bacteroidota bacterium
CCTCAACGCAATATCGCAGGACAGGATAGATAAAGTGCAAGAAAAGCTCAACAACAGGCCTAGAAAAAAGAACAATTTTACCTCACCAATTAAATTGCTAAATTTACATAACGTTGCATTTGCTGCTTGAATTCAGCAAATAAGGAGATGCATCTTCTTTCTGTTGATAAATTATAATTGTTATAGTCTGCCGCACTCGCTAATATACGGGCATCTATGTAAACAATAATATTATCTTTTGATTTTAACTCATTTTCTAAATATCGAAAAAGATGGGTTTTGCCAGTTCCTCGACGACCATAAATTATTTGATTATTTGTATTAATTATTTGAGGTAAAATGCCTACTTCAACATAAGTCTGTACAACTTTTGTTTCGTCTAATATCCTTTCTGCTCGCTGTGAAATATTTGAGACTGCTTTTGTGAATTCCGAACTTGTTAACATGTTTTTTAATTGAGAAATATAACTATAAAATTATAAAACTATTCGTGAAATAAATAAATATTGTTCTAAATGTTATCTTGAATTGCTGTATTTCTAAAAAATCAAAATGAAGTTTGGAGTGAACTCTGTTTATTTCCAAAGCAGCATAAGTACTTTCAGTTGACTGTATTTCATCTGGTCGAAGCGTCCCGCTTCGACCGAATATGTCGAAGTGTCTCGTTTCCGGTCAGTCACACGAGCATTATTAAATCAAGCAAACCCTGAGTGCCTCCATTGTAATCATGTGCGCTGCTATATTTCCAATGCTGTGGTTCACAAACGAATCCTGCCTCTACTGGATTGTTATGTATATAATGCAATCGTTACATAAGCCTTTCACCTGATGATAACAGAACAGGATGGCTATCCTGAATCCAAAACTGAAAATCTTTATTGTTGCTATTTGCCATTCCGGCCCTTTTGAATATCCATAGCATCCATTCTTTCCGGCTTTCATAATTGCTTTGTTCTATTTCAAGGCGAAGGTGCCAGGAAGTAAAACTTTTCATGTCCCTGATAATATTTTCAAGATTGTTTTCACCATTAGTCCCTATTATCATATGGACATGGCTGGTCATAATCACCCACGCGCCTACCTGTAATCCTTTTTCCCGCTGGCAATATTTTACACTGTCAATAAAAATCTGCCTGTAAATGTCGCGGATAAATACATCTATCCAGTTTATGGCTGTGAAGGTTACAAAATATAATTTTTTCTGATCTTCAATGCGATATTTAAGACCCATGATCTAAAGTGTTTTTTTACTCATGTAAAATATGACTTTTTTTGAATCTACGGAAGCGGGACGCTTCGGCATGGGAGGACGAAGCGGGACGCTTCGACCAGTGATATTTAAGCCCCATGATCTAAAGTATTTTTGCTCTTGTAAAATATGGCTTTTTTGAATCTACGGAAGCGGGACGCTTCGGCATGAGAGGACGAAGCGAGACGCTTCGACCAGTGATATTCGTTAAAACTACGGCGGGCGAGGCAGGATCCTTCCGGGCTAACGATTTTTTAGGGAGTATTGGGGATGCTGTCCACATTCGCTAACTGGCCGCAGGCGGCGTCAATGTCTTTACCCCGGCTTCTGCGCAGGCGCACATTCACGCGGTTTTCGGTGAGGTATTTCATGAAGGCATCTACTTTTTCTTCATCGGGCTTTTCAAATCTGGCGGCGTCTATTGGGTTGTATTCTATGATGTTGATGAGGTCGGCGGGTACTTTGCGGTATATTTTTACAAGGTCGTCGGCATCTTTTATGCTGTCATTAAAGTCTTTAAAGAGTATGTATTCAAAGGTTATCTCGCTGCCGGTGGCCTGGTAGAAATAATTAAGGGCCTCGACAAGAACAGCGAGGTTGTTGGTCTCGTTGATGGGCATTATTTCATTCCGCTTTATGTCGGTAGCTGCGTGCAGCGAGAGCGCGAGTTTAAAACGCACCTTATCATCGCCCAATTGCTTTATCATCTTGGCTACGCCGGCGGTTGAAACGGTTATCCGCCGCGGGCTCATACCAAGTCCTGCGGGATCGCTGATGCGCTCTATGGCCTTCATCATATTCTTATAATTGAGCAGTGGCTCGCCCATGCCCATGAATACAATGTTGGAGAGGTTCTTATTGTAGTGTTTCTGCGCCAGTTCATTCAGCAGGGTCACTTCGTCCACTATTTCGTCAAAATCGAGGTTCCTTTTACGGTCCATATAACCGGTAGCGCAGAATTTGCAGGAAAGCGAACAGCCTACCTGCGAAGATACACAGGCGGTCATTCGTTTTTCGGTGGGTATGAGCACGCTTTCCACATAGAAGCCATCGTGCAGTTGCAGGCGGTTCTTAATGGTGCCATCGCTGCTGTACTGGCTGTGGTGCATTTTTACTTTTGGTATGAAATATTGCTCTGCCAGCTTTTCACGGAGCGCCTTGGAGAGATTGGTCATGTCGTGGATGTCGGCGGCAAACTTTTGCCACACCCATTCATGTACCTGTTTGGCCCTGAATTTAGGTTCGCCGAGGCCTGCCATCAGCACTTCTAATTCGGGCAGGGTTATTTCACGCAAATTTTTCATGGTGCAAAGGTACTTTAATAAGTTAATTGGTTAAAAGGTTAATAAGTTAAAAGGGTAAAAGGGTAAATTGGGTAAAGGGTTAATAGGTTAAATTGTCGTTTGGAGGGATGATGATAAACCTCCCCGGCTGTATTCGGCATTCGCCTCATCCAGCATCCCGCTCCTTGAAAAAAGGAGGGAAATGTGTTACGTACCTCACGATGTTCCGATGGGCGTTGCCCATCGCTAACATATTCCGCCCTTTCAGGGCTCGGTAATTTTTTTTTATTTCGATGGGCGTTGCCCATCGCTTATATATTCCGCCCTTTCAGGGCTTATCGGTGTTTTTTCATTTAGCCGATGGGCTTTGCCCATCGCTATTCATATTTTGCCCTTTCAGAGGGCTTAAGTTAATGACATTGCCTTTTAACCAATTAACCAATTAACCAATTAACCAATTAACCCCTTCAACTTATTCCCTTTTAGCTATTTTTATGACCAAATCAAAAATTATGAGGAAATTTTTCATTTTTCTTGCTGCACTTATTGGTATTGCATTGGCAGCAGTATTGATACTGGGAGCCATAGAGCCAACAGATATTGTTGTGAGCCGGAGCATTCTGATCAAAGCGCCTAAGGATTCGGTATTTGAGCAAATCGTACAATTCAGAAAATGGCCAAACTGGAGCCCGTGGAACCAACTGGATTCTACTATGAAAATGAGTTACATAGGAACTGACGGGGAAACCGGCAGCGGCTATCATTGGGTTGGGGATGAAGATAAGGTAGGTGAAGGCGAGATGAAAAATATGGCAATGAACGGGACTCAGATGGAGTATGAACTACATATATTAAAGCCCATGCAAATGGATGCTACCGGGATGCTGGTCGTAAAGGACACTACGAAGGAAAATGTAAAAGTTACCTGGAACTTAAAAAAACATACTTCTTTTCCTTTGAATGCTATGGGTATGTTTATAAACATGGACAAATTACTGGGTAAGGATTTTGAAAACGGTCTTGGTAGTATGAAGAAATATGTGGAGGGCCGCGTTCCCCCACCCTTAGATATCAAAGTAATGGATTACCCGGCGCATATATTTGTTGCTGTCCGCAAAACAGTTTCGCAGATGGATATGGATAAATTTTTCAAGGAAAACTTAGTGAAGCTAACGAAAATGGCCGCCGGTAAAATAAACGGGCCTGCTTTCGGGTTATTTTATACCTGGGATACTGTGAATAAGAACTCAGATATGGCGGTAGCCTATCCGGTATCCGATTCTACATTGGATGACGAGGATGCGGCCTATATCTATATTTCACCTTCAAAAGCAGTGATGGCGGTGCAAAAAGGAGGCTATTCAAAATCAATGGAAGTGCATAATACGCTCAGGAAGTACCTGGCATCAAAGGGAAAAACACAATCACTGGCAATAGAAGAATATATCATTGGCCCATTCCAGGAGCCGGACAGCAATAAATGGATAACAAATGTTTATTACTTAGTTAAATAGTGCTGAAATAACTTTAGACTTTCTACTTTAGACTTTTATTACCTTAGCAAACTCTTTCAGTCAGATAGAATGAAGTTATCCGTAATCGTTGTCAACTATAATGTAAAATACTTCCTTGAAGTATGTCTTCATTCCGTATTGCGGGCAGCTGAAGGTATGGATGCGGAGGTAATAGTTGTGGACAATAATTCTGCGGATAATAGCTGCCAGATGGTAAGGGCGCATTTCCCTTCGGTTATTTTGATTGAAAATAAGGATAACAAAGGTTTCTCAAAGGCCAACAACCAGGGAGTAGCTGTGGCAAAAGGGGAATATATCCTGTTCCTTAACCCGGATACCCTAATGCCCGAAAACTTTTTAGAGAAAACGCTTGGGTATATGGACGCCCATCCGGAAGCGGGTGCGCTGGGGCCAAGGCTGATTGATGGAAAAGGCCAGTTTGCTCCTGATGCAAAAAAGTCCTTTCCTTCCTTATCAGTTGCGATCTTTAAGACCACAGGCATTAATAAAATTTTCAGCAAATCCAGCTACTTTAATAAATACTATGCTGTGCATGTGGGCGAGCGGGAGACAGCGGCTGTAGATGTGCTGTCGGGCTGCTGTATGCTGGTGCGGAAGTCAGCGATGGATGCGGCAGGCGGCCCTTTTGATGAAGATTATTTCATGTATTGCGAGGATGTTGACTTGTCTTACCGTATAGAAAAAGCAGGCTATAAAAATATTTACTATCCTGAGGTTGACCTTGTACATTATAAAGGAGAGAGTACCCGCAAAATGACCCTCTCGTATGTGCGCATATTCAATGAGGCGCTGGTAACGTTTGTAAAAAAACACTACACCAAAAAGGAAGCGCGCATGTTCGGGTTGTTTATCAACCTGGGGATAATATTGCGGGCCATATTAGGTACCCTGAAACGTGGTTTGAAAATTTTCCACATGCCCCTGTTCGATGCGCTGATACTATTGGCGACCTTATGGGGCATAAAGAATTTCTGGGTAGAAGAAGTTAAAAACCTCATGCCCATTCATCCAAAGGCAGTGTATGCCACCTTCCCGGTCTATATAGCTTTGTGGCTTATTTCCCTTTATTTCAATGGCGCTTACGACCAGCCATACCGGGCACTGAAAGTAACACGCGGCATGTTGATCGGCACGACCTTCATTCTTGCTTATTACGGACTTTTACCGCCGGAGTTACGGTATTCAAGGGCTATTATCATATTTACCGGTTTTGCAGGTACAGCTATACTACTTGGCTTGCATGAGATATTGTACAGGATGGGGATTTTACGGTTTATACCCTATGATAAATTACCAAGAAAGGCCGTAATTGTTGCTGATGAAAATGCTTACAGGCAAACAGCTTCCATATTGCGGCAGGTCCATTATGCCCCGGAACTATCAGGGCGGATAAGCCCGAAAGATGAAAGGCAGGGTGTGCTGGCTCCCCTGCATGAAATGAAACAGGTGTTATATACCACTGGTGTAAATGAAGTGATATTTTGTATAAACGGTCTTTCTTACACGGATGTTTTCGAGCAGATGCAATATTGCGGCAAAGAGTACGAATATAAGATACATCTTCCCGGCAGCCATAGTTTTGTAGGCAGCAATTCCAGCACTACCTCAGGAGATCTCTATGTTATAGACCGCAGATTTAATCTATCAGATTTTTCGGAGGTACGAAATAAACGTATGGTGGACATAGCAGGGGCGCTGGTGTTTCTTATACTGTTTCCTTTTACTTTTTTTAAGGTAAAAAGGCCGGGAGCTTTCTTTGTAAATTGCATCAAAGTGTTGTTCGGTAAGATGACGTGGGTAGGTTATGCTACCTCTGTTTTTACAAATTATCTGCCCCACCTAAGAGCGGGCGTAATAGAACCCTACAATATATTAGCAGGCTACGAACCAACAGCGGAGGTAAAAACACAAATTAACAAGACTTACGCGCAACATTATGCGCCTTTAACGGATGTATCTTTGTTGCTAAAAAATTTTATATACCTGGGAGGTAAGTGATGATGACAAAATAATTTTATAACTTTGGGAATGCAAAAATAAATCCTCATAGTTTATGACAATTGTCATTCTTTAATTTTTTAAATAATTTTACTTTTGTTTAAAACAATCAATTATGGACAAGATCAGCGTCACACATTTGAGCAACGCGCACAATGGATGGTTGCGCAGTTTAGAATTTTATAAGCAAGAGCTTGGCATCTTGCAGGACCAGCTTACGGAAGTAGCAAAAAAGAATTCCGCGGTCCATGTAATGAAAGAGGTAGAGCATTATGAGAACCAGTTCAAAATACAAATAGAGAATATACACCGGCTAAAGCATGATATTAAGCATAACCTGACAATCACCGGAAAGGAAGCCAAGGCCGCACCCGCTGGTTATATTGACGGCGTCTTAGTGTCAGCGCACGATTCTTTGGGGCAAACATGTGAAACAGAAGAAAAAATCATCAATGAACTGAGGCATTCTTTCCAGAAGTTTGCAGCGGAATGGATGTAGAATAAGTTTACAGTTTGCAAGTTGACAGTTTGCAGTTGACAATTTTGCAACTGTTGGGGTTTATGTATCTGATTGATAGCTTGTATGGCTAACCTGACATTTTTTTTTTGATTTTTGGCTTTTGAATTTTCACCATGAACAAGATCGTTTTATTAATTGACGCATTAAATTTCAAACCTCAGTCGCTTGATTTTGCTGCATATATAGCAAAGCTGGGAAAATCAAAAATTGTGGGGCTTTTTGCTGAAGAGCAGAAATTTGATACGCTACCCTCTATCAAATCAATTGGCGGCCAGGTATTTGTAGAAGAGATAATACAGGATACCGGAGAACATAAAAAACAGGAAGAATCAGTAAGGAAAAATACAGAGCTTTTCATGGCATGGTGCCAGCAAAAGGAGATACCTGCAATTGTACATCACATCAAAACAGACATATCAGATAGCGTTATCGCTGAAACCCGTTATGCCGATCTTCTTATTGCAGACCCTTCTATTTCTTTTAATGGTGATAATAAAGTACCATCAGAATTTGTAATGGAACTTTTAGGTAAGGTGGAATGCCCTACTTTAATATCTCCTGAATATTTTGAACAACCTGAGGAAGTAGTTTTCGCATTTGATGGAAGTAAGTCATCCGCTTTTGCAATCAGGCAATTTTATTATCAGCTTCCGGGATTGGCAGAAAAACAGATTATTGTATTACATATAAATGAAGATGGCGCCGATTCTGAGGAAGATAATCCGGAAGACACAAAATTTAAGGAATGGATAGAAATGCATTTTTCTAAAATATCCTATGTGAAATTATCAGGAAATGCAAGAGAAGCCTTATTTGGATATTTTTTGCAGCAAAGAGACCCGCAAAACAAATTATTGGTTATGGGTTCATTTGGAAGGAATATGATTTCATCCTTCTTTAAACCCCGGACTGCTGAACTCATTTTGAAAGCTGTTGATGTGCCAATGTTTATTGCACATTATTAAAAAAATATTCACCATCTTAAAGCTTACCGACTATAAGCGGTAATGACACTAATTGGGCAGGTTTGCGCCAATTTGAGTTTCCAATCCTCCTATTGATGTGATTTCTTCCGCTTTTTTCTCCAATATGATATTTTCCCAGTTGGCAGTTGTATAGAGGATATAGAATACATGCTTTTCGGTATTTGTAATTCCCGCCCTTTGGCTTGGCTTACCTAAAGAGGAAAGGTTAGTTTCTAAAATTTTAATCTCTTTATTAAGCGACAGCCATTCATTTATCTTCAACTCCAGGGCAATTAAGTCATCGTCATAAAAAAACTGTATCTTATTCATAAAATATTCTGGTTTAAAGCATTTTGATAATTAGCCTGCATTCATCGGGTATATTCATAGAGAATGTAGTAAACCAATGCCATTGAATCAGGTTAGAATGTTAAATGGTCATAAATTTTCTGATCAAAATACTGTAAAATCCTTAAGTAAGAAATCAGATAATAGCCTGAATTATCAATTAAAAGCTATTTTTGCGCCATGAACCTGGAATTTAATAAAAATGATGACGCTATGCGTCTTGCAGTAAGCCAGATGAAGCAGCGTCATGCAGTGATAAGCATGGGCGGCGGCAAGAAAAGTATGGAGAAGAATCGCGAGAAGGGCAAATTAGCGCCGCGTGAACGCATACAATACCTGATAGACAAAGGCAGTGTTTTTACTGAGATAGGCGCATTTGCAGGCTATGATATGTATAAGGAGTATGGAGGATGCCCGGCAGGCGGCACTGTAGCAGGCCTTGGCTATGTGCATGGCCGCCAGTGCGTAATAGTAGCTAATGATAATACTGTAAAAGCAGGCGCATGGTTTCCAATAACCGGCAAGAAAAACCTGCGAATGCAGGAGATAGCCATGGAAAACCATTTGCCTATTATTTATTTAGTGGATAGCGCAGGTGTTTTCTTACCCATGCAGGACGAAATATTCCCTGACAAGGAACATTTTGGCCGCATATTCCGTAACAATGCGCAAATGAGCGCAATGGGCATTACACAGATAGCCGCAGTAATGGGCAGTTGCGTAGCAGGCGGGGCTTACCTGCCTATTATGAGCGATGAAACATTGATGGTGGAAGGCAATGGCTCTATCTTCCTGGCAGGGCCATACCTTGTAAAAGCAGCTATAGGTGAGGATATAGATCTACAAATACTGGGCGGCGCTAAAACCCATACGGAAATAAGCGGTATTGCTGATTATAAATTTGATACCGAGCAGGAATGCCTGGACCAGGTGCGCCGCATCATGGATAAGATAGGGGAACAGCCACGCCAGGGCTATGACCGTGCAAAACCAGTTCTTCCACTAAAAGAAGCTAATGAAATCTACGGACTTATATCTCCGCTGAATAACAAGCAGTATGATGTGGTGGACATTATCAAATGCTTTGTGGACAAATCTGAATTCGACCAGTTCAAGGAGGATTATGGCAAGACTATAGTATGCGGCTATGCCCGTGTTGACGGCTGGGCGGTAGGCATTGTAGCCAACCAACGTAAAATAGTAAAAAGCGGTAAGGGCGAGATGCAGATGGGCGGCGTAATATACAACGACAGCGCAGATAAGGCCGCGCGCTTTATCATGAATTGCAACCAGAAAAAAATACCGTTAGTTTTCCTTCAGGACGTTACAGGCTTTATGGTAGGCAGCCGCAGCGAACATTCGGGTATCATAAAAGACGGGGCCAAAATGGTAAATGCAGTTGCTAATTCCATAGTGCCGAAAATTACTTTTATTATCGGCAATTCTTATGGCGCGGGAAACTACGCTATGTGCGGCAAGGCCTATGATCCGCGTTTCATATATGCCTGGCCCAATGCCAAAATAGCCGTGATGGGTGGCGAGCAGGCCGCAAAAACACTACTACAGATACAGGTAGCCTCACTGAAGGCAAAAGGCGAAGTGATAGACCCGGAAAAAGAAAAGGCTATGCTAAAGGAAATAATGGATCGTTACGACAGCCAAACCTCTGCATATTATGCCGCAGCGCGCCTTTGGGTGGATGAGATCATTGATCCGGCTGAAACAAGGTCTGTAATATCTGAAGGAATAAATGCAGCAAACCATTCACAGGTAAAAAAGGAATTTAAAATGGGTGTATTGCAGGTCTAAATTTTATATCTTTATCCTTGAATTATTTTGCCTAAGCTTTTAATTCAATACATATGGACCACGCTAACTTAATAGAAGAGTTGCGAAAATGCCATTTCCCGGAAATGACAGATCTTCAGCAAAAAGAAACTATAAGTAGTTATAAGGATAAGTACATTCATGCTTGGGGTAAAATTGTTAGCATTAATGAAAATTCCATACATCTTAATGCATCAAACAGTAAAGAAGTTTTTTTAATTACCTGCGAGTATAAAGATAAGTTTACAAGAGAAAATTTAAACTTGAATCTGAATCAATTTACCTGCATTAAAATGAAGATTGACAATATTGAACTGACCTTTAAAGATGATATTGAAAAATGGAGCATTCATGGTTTTTATGATAGTTTTTGTATAAAAAAGGTAAATTTCTATCAAAAGCAATTTCAGGAAAGAACAAAACAAATAGAAGAAAAGAAAAGTGTAAAAAACATTAAA
>CAISOH010000043.1 GCA_903887005.1 uncultured Bacteroidota bacterium
AAACACAATTTATTCATTTAAAAATAATTACACATATAATTATTTTAAATTTCATTTGAATTAGCTCCTGGCCAATTGTTAAATACAATCAGGGAAGTTAATCTTGTTTAATGCCCGGATATTATTTTATCTAAAAGTGTTTTGCTCATTTTATACAATGCTTCATATGTATAACCAGCAATGTGAGGCGTTACAACTACTTTATGTGAAGCCATCATTTCATCAATGAGGTTGCGGGTATCTATGTTCATAGATTGCAACGGTTCCCGCTCCAACACATCAAGGCATGCACCTATTATCTTATCGCTTGCAATTCCACGGTATAATGCAGAGGTATCAACAACTACACCCCTTGATGTGTTTATTAAAACAAAAGGCTTGCTCATTTTCGAAATAAAAGCCTCATCCAGGTAATGTATCGTATCCGCCTGCAAGGGCACATGAAAACTCACAATATCAGCCTCCTTAAAAACATGTTCCAGGCTATTGCAGTTCACCACATTGGCTGGCATATCATCTGTTTTATATTTATCATACACAAGAATACGCATATCAAATCCCTGTAATTTTCTGGCAAAAGCGCGTCCGGTATGACCAAAGCCTATAATACCAATGGTTTTCCCTTCCAGTTCAGTGCCCCGGTTCTCTTCACGCCTCCATATTCCTCCTTTTACCTCATTATGACTCCAGACTATATGCCGGATAAGGCCGAGCAGCATACCCAATGCATGTTCCGCCACAGCATTGCAATTCCCTTCCGGGCTGCTATAACACTTTATTCCTTTAGCAGCTGCATATTCCAGGTCCACCACTTCCATCCCTGAACCCATACGGCCTATCCATCTGAGTTGTGGCGCAGCATCCAGCAGGGCCTTATCTAATTGCAGCCGTGTGGAGGTAATAACCCCTGCGCAATCACATATTAATCCATAAGCTATATCTTGTGAACTATGTTCCTGCATGATGCAGGTATAACCGCAAGCTGCAAGTCCATCTGTTAGCACCGGGTGGACAGGTGCTGCAATCAAAACTTTCCCGGTATTATTTCTCATAACAGTGCTTTTTAATGGAAATAATTATGATACAATGCTGCAAAGTCAGCTACAGATAATTGTTCCGCTCTTTTATCCATTAACGGATCTGCCAGCGCTTCCTGTGCCAAAGTACTTTTAAGGGCGTTGCGCAGCGTTTTCCTTCGCTGACCGAAAGCAGCTTTTACCAAAATAATAAACTTTCTTTTATCATTTATACCAAAAGGGTTATGCATATTTGTAAAACGTAAAACACCACTTTTTACTTTTGGAGGAGGGGTAAAGCAATTTTCATGTACATCAAACAGGTATTCGACCCTGAAAAATGCCTGCATCAGCACACTTAATATTCCATAAACCTTAGAACCTGGTCCGGATGCTATGCGCTGTGCTACTTCTTTCTGAAACATGCCGATCACTTCAGTAACCTGCGTCTCCCATTCCAGCACTTTGAATAATATCGGCGATGAAATATTATAAGGAAAATTGCCGATTATGGCGAAATCATCAGCAAACGGAGCATTAGCTTTCAATATATCCTGCATGATAATTTTACCTTTTAATTCGGGGTAAGTTTTATCCAGGTAACGTACTTTTTCCTCATCAATTTCTATGGCTTTATAATCTACATCCTTCATTGCTAAAAGGTACTTGGTAAGCGCTCCCCCGCCCGGCCCTACCTCCAGTAACCGCATTCCCGGAGTATGTGTCAAATGTTCAATTATCTTCCTGCATACATTTTCATCATGCAGGAAATGCTGTCCCAGGCTTTTTTTAAGCCGTAAGTTTTCGGTGGTGAATTTTGAGTTATGTGTAATCATGAAATTGAGAAAGTACAATTCAAAAATTGGATTGCAAGCAGTCGCAAAGGTATATTAAGCCTGAAATTATTAACAGTTAAAATAAATTCGTTCGCGTGTTTTAATTCTGTATTGAATGATAAGCTGTTAATGGATGGATTTTTCTGTTTTTCCAATGTGTAAATGTCTATTTCGGGACGATGCAATTCCGCAGAAAATATAATAGAGTAAAGAATTCACAACAGTATGCAAAGAATGTGCAACTTTTTAAACACAAAATATTGATTATCAATGCATACATGAGCAAAAAAAAAATTTTACAATAAAAGTGCGCATTTCCGAACCCCATTTAAAAAACATATTCAAAAACTGAAATTATCACCCTGAGTTTTTACCGAAGGGACAAATTACCAAATCCAAATTCCAGCAACCGGTACATAAAAAAATCTTTTCGGGGAAATCAAACTAATTTCAAAATTGAGACATTGAGACATTACACAATTGAGCATTAAGACGCGTTTACACAATCGGGAAAATTTTCACCCGCATGACTTTCCGCAGGATTTAACTACTTTTCAGTCTGTAAATTTGCCCCTCATTCATGCAACGTCCATATACCATAGCATTGGTGGGGAATCCGAACAGCGGAAAAAGCTCCCTTTTTAACGCGCTCACCGGCCTTAACCAAAAGGTGGGGAATTTCCCGGGCGTGACTGTGGACAAAAAAACGGGCGTTTCTAAGATTTCCGAAACCTTAACGGCCCATATCATTGACTTGCCGGGCACCTACAGCCTGTACCCGAAAAGCGCAGATGAACAGGTGACTTACGAAGTACTGCTCAATCAAAAGAACGCTGATAAACCCGATCTCGTCATTGTTATTGCCGATGCTTCCAATCTGAAGCGCAATCTGTTGTTTTGTTCCCAGATCACAGACCTTAAAATGCCTGTAATAATTGTGCTGACCATGATGGACATAGCCCGGCAAAAAGGCATTACCATAGATACTGCAGGGCTCAGCCGCATGATGGGCGTACCGGTAGTACCTGTAAATCCAAGGCGCAACAAGGGCGTAAGCATATTAAAAAAGACAATCAGCGACACACAGCTGACCAGGCCACCTGCCTTACCGGATTTCATAAATATACCTGCCCTCACAGGCGAATGGCTGCAGGAGATAAAACCATTGTGCGGATTAGACAGCAATTATGCGGCCCTGCATGTGGCATGTAACTATAACGAACTGCGGTATATTAATGCGGCGCAGCGGATAAGGATAGCGGCGCTTCTCGGCGAGGGCGGTTTTCAGAAATCGAAAGTGCAGGCTGGTGAGATCATGCAGCGGTATAAAAAAATAGATACCGTAATGCAGCAGTGTGTCACCATCGAAAGTCCCATGAAAAAAATGGTCATCAGCGACCAGATAGATAAAATCCTGTTGCATCCTGCATGGGGCAATGTTATTTTACTCCTGGTATTGTTCATTATTTTCCAGAGCATTTTCTGGCTCGCAAGCTACCCTATGCACTGGGTGGAGCAGGCCTTTGCCATAACCGGCAACTGGCTAAATGGCATCATGTCTCCGGGGCTGGTTAAAGACCTGCTGGTTAATGGCATACTTGCAGGCGTAAGCGGGATAGCTGTTTTTGTGCCGCAGATAATGATATTGTTCGGGCTGATAACTATACTTGAAGACAGCGGCTATATGGCGCGTATCAGTTTCCTTACCGACCGTATTATGCGCACCGCCGGGCTCAACGGGCGTTCCGTAATGCCGCTTATCAGCGGCATGGCGTGTGCAGTGCCCGCCATCATGGCAGCGCGGACCATCCAAAACAAAAAAGAGCGCATCATAACCATAATGGTAACGCCACTGATGAGTTGTTCCGCAAGGCTCCCGGTATATACCATGCTCATAGCATTGGTCATCCCCGACCGCAGTTTTCTCGGTTTTTTAAATCTGCAGGGATTTGTATTAATGGGGCTTTACCTGCTGGGGTTCTTTATGGCATTAGTGGTTGCCCGCGTCATGAACTTCCTCATAAAAACCAAAGAGCGCACATTCTTTCTCATGGAGCTGCCAGTTTATCGCGCACCGCGCTGGAAAAATGTAGGCATCACCATGATAGAAAAGGGTAAAATATTTATCAGGGACGTAGGAAAGGTAATTATTATTCTTGCATTAATATTGTGGGGTCTCGCGGCATTTGGCCCGCCAAAGCAGATGCAGGCTGTTGAAGAAAAGTACAGCGCCTTAATACACCAGCACCCGGAGCGGCATACAGAAATTGACCGCAATCATGCAACAGAAAAACTGGAACATTCCTTCGCGGGCATCATGGGCCACACCATAGAACCCGTCATACGCCCCCTGGGTTATGACTGGAAAATAGGTATAGCGCTCATTACCTCATTTGCTGCAAGAGAAGTCTTTGTAGGCACTATGGCCACACTATACAGCGTTGGCGATGTGGAAGCCGGCAAAGAAACACTGCACGAAAAAATGCGTGAAGCAAAAAGGGAAGATGGTACGCCGGTATATACATTGGCCGCAGGCCTGTCATTGCTTATTTTCTATGTATTCGCTATGCAATGCATGAGCACATTAGCCATAGTAAAGCGCGAAACCCGCAGCTGGACGTACCCCGCAATCCAGTTTGCCTATATGCTCGGCATCGCATACCTGAGCGCATTGTTTGTTTACCAGGTTTTTAAATGAGTATAGTATTAAGCAAAATTGAAAAGCACAATTCTGATTGAGCTGATTTTCAGATTAATTTCAAAACTTCAGAAGGCTTAAAAACAGGTAATTCACTTTTCTTAAATCCCTTTTTATCCCTCGTTATTATCGCTTCAATTTCAGGATTACTCAATGCAGTATAGTACTGAATAGAATCTTCAAAATCTATATTGTCAAAAGTCAGAGCGTTGTTTATCACTGAATGAGTGACATCTGAAATTGTTATTAAAGAAGACAGCTCAACTAAATAGCCTATTGTAACTTTATGGCCAAGTTGTTGCCTGAGTATATAATAAATAACATTGAATGAAACTGCAGAAACAAATATTCTGATCTTGTTGTTTTCCGCTAATTCAAATAATTCAGCGGCTTCAGTAGAAAAAGGCTCACGTTTTGATAAATAATCAATAATGACATTTGCATCAACAAAGAAATATTTCATAAGCTCCGGTATTTCTTAGTCAGCTCTTGTGATAATGCCTTTTTATAATCAAAATCATCAGGAAGTGATATAATTCCCTTTAGCTTTTTCACCTTTGGAGAAAATTTTTCAGGCTTTTTTTTCTCTTTTACCCGAAGTGTTTTTAAATAGTTCTCAACAATGCCGGATAAACTGCTGCCATTAATAGCCGCATATTTTTTAGCTTCCTGAATTACATCTTCCTGTATGGTAAGTGTTAGTTTAGTAGTCATAACACGTATCTTTTAAAATACAAAGGTACGTATATGTGAGTATTCAAAAATTACTATTTGTAAATTTTTACAACTCTGCTGCTTTTTATAATTGATATTTCCATTTGTCCTAAATTCTGCTATTAATGTATAATTCTATCTAACTGCTACCTTTGCATCATGCCTTTTAATAAAATAACCGCAGCCGACATTTCTTTTTTCAAATCAGTAATTAAAGAGAAATATGTTTTGGTGGATGAAGAAAACTTAAATCGCTGCGCCAGCGACCAGACAGAAGATCTCCATTATCTGCCGGAAATAGTGTTGCAGCCGTGTACCACAGAAGAGGTAAGCAACATAATGAAGTACTGCAATGAACACACCATACCGGTAACTCCCCGAGGAGCCGGGACCGGACTCAGCGGCGGGGCGCTAGCCACTTTTGGCGGGGTATCGCTGGATATGAAGCGATTTAATAAGATACTTCATGTGGACAAACGCAACTTCCAGGTAACTACAGAACCGGGTGTAATAACACAGGAACTGCAGGAACACTTGAAAGCGGAAGGATTGTTTTATCCGCCCGACCCGGCAAGCAAGGGGTCGTGTTTTATCGGCGGCAATGTATCTGAAAATTCAGGCGGGCCGAGGGCGGTAAAATATGGTGTGGTAAAGGATTATGTCCTCAACTTAGAGATAGTATTACCCAATGGTGAAATAATATGGACAGGCGCCAATGTGCTTAAAAATGCAACCGGGTATAATCTTACCCAACTGCTGGTAGGCAGTGAAGGTACCCTTGGGGTTATCACCAAGATCGTATTGAGGCTGATACCGGCAGTAAAGTACGACCTGCTGCTGTTAGTGCCATTCCGATCTCCTGTGGAAGCGTGTGCGGCGGTAAACGCTATTTTCCTGGCAGGCTATACGCCCTCGGCGCTGGAATTTATGGAGCGGGATGCGCTGGAATGGTCTATGCGGTTTGTTCAGTCAACCGGCATTCATCTGCCAGATGATATTGCCGCCCACCTGCTGATAGAGGTGGACGGTAACCACATGGATGAGCTGTACCGCGATGCCGAAGCTATATCGCAAATCGTGCAGCAATATAACACAGACGAGATATTATTCGCGGAGAGCCATGAGCAGAAACAAATGTTATGGACGCTGCGCAGGAAGGTGGGCGAAGCCGTAAAAAGCCACTCGGTTTATAAAGAAGAAGACACTGTAGTGCCCCGCGCCGAACTCCCTGAACTGTTGAAATTCGTAAAAGAATTAGGTAAGGAGTATGGATTTAGTTCCGTTTGCTATGGCCATGTGGGTGATGGAAACCTGCATGTGAACATAGTAAAAGGCGCTATGAGCGATGATGACTGGAAAACAAAACTGCCACACGGAATCAGGAAATTATTTAAAGAAGTAGTGCGCATGGGCGGCACTTTATCGGGCGAGCATGGCATTGGGCTGGTTCAAAAAGAATTCATGGACATCGCATTCTCTGATGTGCAGCTGCTGTTAATGAAACAGATAAAGTACGTATTTGATCCAAAAGACATATTAAACCCCGGTAAGATTTTTATGTCTTAATAAATGCATAAAATAACCCTGATTAGTTATTGAATCTAATTTTATGCTAACTTTGTAAATATAAAATTATTTGTATGAGGCAAACTATTTTGGTCACCTTATTGTGTATTATCTTTTCTTACGCTTCAGCACAGGAAGTTTATAATAGTTCAGGTAAACCCGGCTATCATAAAAAAACCAAAAAATCGAAAGGGTATGATCCGTCAAAGCTGGTATTGGGTGGAGGATTGAATGCCGCCTATGGTGGCGGATATGCTGTAGCAGGCATTTCACCTTTAGTTGGCTACCAGTTTTTTAATCATTTTTCTGCCGGAGTAGGTCTTGGGTATTTATATTCCCAGCAACCAGACGGTATTTTCTCCAACGCTTATACTACTTATTACGACAGGGAACACATAATATACCCTAATTTATGGGCACGTTACATAGTATTCCGGGGCCTTTATGTCACCAGTTCATTTGAATATGATATTATTAAATTATCTCAGCCAAATGTGGATTTTTATGGCAACATGGTGACAGACAAATTGAATGTGAATGCAGAATGCTTGTTGTTAGGCCTTGGTGTTAAGCAACCATTAAGCGGACGCGTATCTTTTTTTGTGGAAGGCATGTATGATGTTCTGCAGCAGCAATACAGCCCTTATTATCGCCAGCCTGTTTTTCGTGCCGGAGTTTGTGCAGGGCTTTAACCCAAAAATAAATTAATTTGCAGGCTTTGCTCCCCAGGGCAAAGCCTTTTTATTTTAAAACATGAGTTCAGCTATACTGCTTTTTATCATCCTTATTTATTTCTCGGTATTACTGGGCATCGCGTTTTATACCTCGCGGCATTCCAATAATGAATCATTTTTCATCGGCAACCGAAACAGCAAATGGTGGCTGGTTGCCTTTGGTATGATAGGCACTTCATTATCAGGAATGACTTTTATATCCGTACCGGGCACTGTTGGCTTGTCTTTACCCGGCAATGGGGGTATAGCGGGGTTCAATTATTTCCAGGTGGTTATCGGGTATTGGCTGGGCTATTTTGTGGTGGCATTTGTTTTGCTCCCTCTTTATTATAAATTAAACCTCACCTCTATTTACACCTACCTCGAAGGCAGGCTGGGCAATACCTCCTATAAAACAGGAGCTTTGTTTTTTATTCTTTCCCGAACGCTTGGCGCCACCCTTCGCTTATACCTTGTAATAAAAGTGCTGGAGAAATTCATTTTGGAGGGTATGGGTATTCCTTTTGAGATGACGGCTATTATCATCCTCGGGCTGATTCTATTATACACCTTCCGGGGAGGAGTGAAAACAATTGTATGGACGGACACACTGCAAACTACTTTCATGCTGCTGGCGCTTGTGGTATGCGTCGGGTATATCATGCACTCCCTGCATCTCGATTTCAGCCAGACATGGGCTGCTATGCAGCAGAGAGGCTATACAAAGTTATTCCAGACTGATGTGAAAAGCCCGGTATTTTTCCTGAAACAAATATTGGGCGGGGCCTTTATCACCATAGCTATGACAGGGCTCGACCAGGAGATGATGCAAAAGAATATCAGCGTGAGCAATCTGAAGGACTCAAAGAAAAATATGATCTCCTTTTGCTTTGTACTTGTAGCCGCTAATTTTATTTTCCTCCTGCTGGGAGGATTGTTATATCTGTATGCCAACGCAAAAGGAATAACCATTACCGGAGATAATCTTTTCCCCACAATTGCGGTATTAAGCAACCTGCCTTTTTACATTACGCTGTGTTTTCTGATTGGCCTTATATCTGCTGTATTTCCAAGCGCTGACGGCGCACTCACCGCATTGACCTCTTCATTCTGTATAGATATACTCGGTATCAGGAAAAAGAAAGGAATGACAGAGCAGCAGCAGAAACACACGCGGCTGATAGTGCATAACACGTTCGCGCTGGTTTTCCTGGCATGTGTATTTATTTTCAGGTTAATAGATAATGGATCGCTCATACAGATACTGCTGGTGGTGGCAGGTTATACTTATGGGCCATTGCTGGCCCTTTTCGCCTTTGGCATACTCACTAATCGAAATGTAAGAAATGAGTTCGTCCCCGTAGTATGTATTACTGCCCCCATAGCCTGCTATATCCTGAAACAATATGATACCGCATGGCTGGGTGGTTACACCATTGGTACGGAATTATTGATCATAAATGCTGCACTCACTTTTTTCCTCTTAATTTTGATTTCCAAAAAAGGGAGAGCGGTTGCGCTCAATGACGTAAAAAATGAAAGATAAACTGACGAAAGTGAAAATGCGCGACTGGACGGAAACAAAAGCCCACTCCAGTTGGCAGATTTTTAAAATAATGGCTGAATTCGTTCAGGGTTTTGAAACGCTGGCCAAGGTAGGCCCCTGTGTTACGATTTTCGGATCTGCCCGAACAAAACCAGGACATAAATATTATGAGCTTGCCGTGGAAATTGCCAAACGGCTTGCCGAGGCCGGTTTTGGTATTATTACCGGCGGAGGGCCTGGTATTATGGAGGCGGCCAATAAAGGCGCCAATATGGTTTCAGGCCGATCTGTTGGGTTGAATATAGATCTCCCCTTCGAGCAAACAAGCAACCCGTTTATTGACCGGGAAACATCCATGAACTTCGATTATTTTTTTGTACGCAAAGTGATGTTTACAAAATACTCGCAAGGCTTTATCATGATGCCCGGCGGATGGGGCACCATGGATGAATTTTTTGAAGTGGCTACACTGATACAAACAAGAAAATTCACGCAGACGCCGATGATTTGCATAGGCTCCGATTACTGGAGCGGGCTGTTTAAATGGATGAAGGAAACCATGCAGGAATCGGAAAACAACATTAGCCCCGGCGACCTGGACATGATAAAAATATTTGACTCGGCAGAGGAAGTAGTAACCTACATGAGCGAGTTTTACGCGCATAATAAATTACAACCTAATTTCTAGAAGAACCATAATGACCACACTCTTTATACCAAAGCAAATTGACGATTACGCCGAAAAATACACCAGCCCGGAATCTCCGGTACTGGCGGCCCTGAACCGGGAAACCAATATGAAAAGGGGTGATGCCGTGATGCTGTCCGGCCACTTGCAGGGCGCATTCCTGCAGATGATGAGCCATATGATACGCCCGGAATGCATCCTGGAGATTGGCACCTTTACCGGGTATTCAGCCATCTGTCTTGCCGTGGGGCTGCGTGAAAACGGGCATTTGCATACCATAGATATAGATGAAGAACTCGTAGAAATGTCTTCCCGTTATTTCAACAATGCCGGTTTGCAGGATAAAATAACACAACATATTGGAGAGGCCTCAGAGATCATCCCCGCAATAAATGAATCTTTCGACCTGGTTTTTATTGATGCCGATAAGCCTAATTACGAATTGTATTTCGACCTTGTTTTTGATAAAATACCCATAGGCGGATACATAATTGCCGACAATGTGCTGTATGGCGGAGAAGTGGTATTACCTGCTGAAGAGCAAAGTAAAAATGCAATGGCCATTCACAGATTCAATGAAAAAATAAGAAAAGACAACAGGATAGAACATTTATTGGTACCCGTAAGAGATGGCTTAATGGTCGTAAGAAAAATAAAAGACAACTAAACCGGGAATGAATAAATCAGAGAATTATACGAATATAGCAAAATAGACAATTTGTCATGGTAAGCCGCGCCGAATCATGACATGCTTAATTTTGAAAGCAAGCTGGCATATAGTTCAGAACTCATTCATTTTGGCCGTTGAGATCAGAAATATCACCCTCAGAAATTCAAAAAGTGCATAATGTGTGAATTCCGTCCGGGTTTGGAATTGTCTTAACAGTAATTTACGCCATTAGACCTTAACTTTGTTGCTTATTATCACAAAAACTGGTTCAATGAAAAAATACATACTTTACTGTATTGTCGTAATGCTGTGTACATCTGCCAGGGTTGGCGCGCAGGATGGTTATAATGAAAGGGCAAGAAAATATATAGAACAATATTATATACTCGCATTAGCGGAACAAAAGAATTCCGGCATACCCGCATCAATTACGCTTGGGCAAGGAATTTTGGAAACGGAAGCAGGCGCCAGCGAACTTATGACCATTGCGAATAATCACTTTGGCATTAAATGCAACAATAGCTGGTATGGGCCAACGTTTAATCACACGGATGATGCGCCTAATGAATGTTTTAAAAAATACAAGTGTGCTGCCGAGTCTTTCAGGGACCATTCTTTACATCTGAAAAATAATCCCCGTTATTCACATTTATTCGCCTTGTCGCTCACGGATTATGCGTCATGGGCTATATGCCTGAAAAAATGCGGCTATGCCACAAACCCGCAATATTCACAAAGGCTGATAAATATTATTGAAGAATTCAAACTACAGCAATATACCTATTCCGCAATGGATAGTTCTGTTTCCGGTAATTATCCCGATATACTTACAGCCGCAGATAAAACAATTGACAGCCCGCTCGTTATTGAAAACGATAAAGATATATTAGCCCCACTGGCTGCACAAATTGAAACACCTGACAGTACTAATAAAAATGACACGGAATCAGTTGTAATCTCGGATATTAAAGAAGGCAGCAATAATGCCATTACCATAAATGGATTAAAAGCTTTTTATGCCCGCAAAAATGAAATGTTGCTTTCCTATGCGGTGAAATATAACATCCGCTATCCGCACCTGCTTGAAATAAATGATTTGAGCGATGAGGCATTGCCTTTTGATATGTATGTTTACCTGGAGAAAAAACTCTCATCAGGTACTCATGAGCAACACACAGTGACCAATGGCGAATCTTTACTGATGATAGCACAGGAGGAAGGAATGCAGCTGAAAAAGCTGATGGCGCTCAATATGTTTGATCCTTTGGATGAACCGGCTTCAGGGGCGATACTGGAGTTACAAAAGCAGGCTGTCAGAAAGCCGGAGGTGAAAACAATACCTATCATTGCTCATAAAGAAAACGCGATAATAACCACAACGGATGCCGCTCCGAAGCAGGATAGTAATTATATAACTATTGACAAAAACAAAGCTATTCAATCACCTTCTGTTAAAGCTCTGACGACAGTTGCTGATACTAAAATTATACACACAGATATTAAGCCGGTGAATAAAGGTTTACTAAAACAGCCTGTTGCCGCTAAACCAGTCAACCAGGGAAAAGTGAAACCCGGGGAAACTAAAAAAGAGGATGCTATAATTGATGAAGAACTTGCAAGATTAAAGGCTAACCTGGATAAAATAGTATATGCAGATGACAGCAAATTGCCGGTAGCAAAAAAAATTACTTCCGGAAAACCGAAGAAAGAAACAATACCAGAGCCTGCAAAAGTTATAGTATCCAAAGCTGCCTCAGATAAATATTATACAATAAAAAAAGGAGAAACTGCATTTTCAATAGCAAAGAGAAATAACATCACACTTGATCAGTTATATCAATGGAACAATATTGATGCCGGTGGCGTAAAGGCCGGAAAGAAAATACAGGTCAAAGAATAATATGGCTGATGTACTGATCCACGATAAGGTATTTACGCCCTTTATATCACGGGAAATTATCAGGCAGCGCATCCTGTCGCTGGCTGGCAAAATCAACCATGATTATGCCGGCAAGAACCCATTGATGATAGGCATACTCAATGGATCTTTCATCTTTGCCGCCGATCTTTTTCGTGAACTGGCCATAGAATCCGAAATATCATTTATCAAACTCGCATCTTATAAGGGAACTTCCACAACAGGTCATGTTGTTACTGCGATAGGCATGGAAGAAAACCTGCATGGGCGGCATATCATTATTGTAGAAGACATTGTTGATACAGGCAAAACACTTAGCGCGTTTCTGCCAGAGATACATCAGCGTCAGCCGGCGTCTGTAAAAATCGCCACATTTCTTACCAAGCCGGATGCGCTTAAATTTGATGTAAAAGCTGATTATTGCTGTTTTGAAATAGAAAATAAATTCGTGGTAGGTTATGGACTTGATTATGACGGGCTGGGGCGCAACTTCCCTGATTTGTATATTCTTAAAAGCTGACCTCGACCGCAATAGGCATGATGTATAAAAATACACTAAATTACAACCATCAAATGGTCTAATAAATTATCGCCCATGAAAAAACTCCTGCCGTTATTGCTGCTGATAATTATTTCAGCCTCCTGCAAAGACACCTGGAACGGGGAAGATAAAGACCTGTTTTACCAGGCCTGCACCAGTGAAGCTATCAAATGGGCCGGCTCAAAGGAAAAGGCCAAAACTTACTGCGACTGTGTGCTGCAAAAGATGATGGCAAGGTATCCGAATGAAGAGGATGCACTGGAGAATATAGGCACACTTTCCAAAGACACCGGACTGATAAACTGTAAAGAACAAACATTGAATGCTCAGCCTTAAGCGTTGCATTCAGTCCGGTATTTCCCGAAGCTAACAAACTCTTATAAGTGAGTTTTATTCTGTTAAACACACCAACTTATACTTCACACCGGATATAAATGTGCAAAATAGGTTTCTCGCAAAGGCGCAAAGCCGCCAAGACTAATGAATTGATAATAAGTAAATTATAAAATCAAGGCCGCAAAGTCTTGCATATTAAACAATGCACAATTTTAT
>CAISOH010000044.1 GCA_903887005.1 uncultured Bacteroidota bacterium
CAGCTACAGTCTGCTGTTCCATAAATGACAAACCTTATTGTTTCAGTTGTTTTTATTCAGTTTTAGAAGATGAAAATTGTATTGTCTTCAAATCTTCTGAAAGTACAAAACACATGAAGATATTGCTGGAAAATAACCAGGTTGCCGGAACAATTATCCCTTCTGAAATCAGCATGTCGAAAATTATAGGTGTTCAATTTGAAGGTATCCTTATCGAAAAAGAAAATACCGGACTTAAAGCTGCAAGGTCTTATTATTTACGATTCCCGTTTGCAGTTACAGTTCCTGGTAAGTTGTGGATAATAGAATTACACTCGATAAAATATACCAACACGACAAATGGAATAAAACATAAGCTGGAATGGGAAATGGTTTAGGATTTCTGTTCCTGGTAAAATTCTTATCTCACGAAAAGTTATTTTGACGAAGAAAGATTTACAAAAAATTGTGATGATAATTATCCCGCTAAAGAATAATTAATAATAATTTTAAGTTTTTCAATACTTATGAATATGGAAATAATGGCCCCTGTTGGCTCATGGGAGAGTTTGCAGGCCGCCATACAAGCCGGCGCTGATTCTGTTTACTTTGGGGTAGAGCAACTGAACATGCGTGTAAAATCAGCGGCATCCCTTACTATAGCTGATATTCCCGTATTGGTTGAGAAGTGCGCCCCTCATGGCATCAAGACCTATCTTACCCTTAATACCACCATGTATGACCATGATAAGCAACTGGTATCATCCATCATAGCCCAAAGCAAGACAGCAGGAGTAAACGCGATCATCGCCGCTGATTTTGCCGTGATAAATGAATGCAGGAAACAGGGAATGAGCCTGCATATCAGCACCCAGGCCAATGTTACCAATATTGATACCGTTGAGTTTTTTGCGGCCTACGCCGACCTTATAGTATTGTCCCGAGAGCTTACTTTAACACAGGTTAAGAATATTGTACAGGAGATAAAAAACAGGGACATACGCGGCCCGAAGAATGAACTGATGAAGATTGAGGTATTCGCTCACGGCGCTTTGTGTATGGCCATTTCGGGCAAATGTTACCTCAGCCTTGATTCCAACAATTCATCGGCAAACAGGGGCGCCTGTGTGCAGAATTGCCGCCATAAATACCTCGTTACAGACCTCGACAATGGCAAGCAGTTAGAAATAGACAATGAATACATTATGAGCGCAAAGGATCTCTGTACCATTGATTTCCTCGATAAGATAGCTGAAACAGGTATTTCAGTGCTCAAAATAGAAGGCAGGGGAAGGGCTGCCGATTATGTATATACCACTGTTAAATGTTATAAAGAAGCGGTGCAGGCAATTGCAGACAATGCCTGGTCTCAACAAAAAATAAATGATTGGAAAACGGAATTAAGTACAGTTTTTAACAGGGGCTTCTGGGATGGTTACTACATGGGCAGGCAACTGGGTGAATGGAGCGATACAGATGGCTCGCAGGCAACACGTAAAAAAATATTCCTTGGCAAAGCAGTAAAATACTTTCCGCGAATCGGTGTTGCTGAATTTGCACTGGAATCTGGTACACTTTCTGTGGGAGATGAGCTGTTGCTGATGGGCCCTGTGACAGGAATATTATCGCAGAAAGCGGAATCAATACATATGGATAACGGCCCCGTTGAAAAAGCAGAAAAGGGTTGCAACATTGCCATACCTTTCAGTGAAAAAATAAGGCCGGGAGATAAATTGTATAAAATAGTTGCCACGGAATATGCCTAAAATACTTCATCAAAGAGGCAAGTGCATTGGGTGTAATCTATGCTATGAGATATGGCCTGTAAGATGGCGCATATCACGCGCAGATGGCAAATGCACACTTGTGGACGGAATAGAAAAGAAGGGCGTCTGGCAGGTTGTAATATCCGAAGATGAATTATCGCTCAACCAAAAAGCTGCACAGGCCTGCCCGGTGAAGATTATCAAGATAATAGATTAGCCTGAAATTAGTTCACTTCTGCTACGATATATCCTTAGCAATTTTGCCAGTTTCCAATGAGTGATGCGGAGATCATAGACCGGCATTTTTTCTTTCCCGTTATTAAAATCATAAGCAAGGTAGTAATAAGTACCTCTGCGCATTTCATTATCACCTCCTTCATTATAGTCAGTATCGCCTTCAATCCCTACTATCTCATTCTTTATTTCTTTCCAGTAATGAAAACCAGAAGTAGTTGTTTCTATTCCCTCGCTGCTTATAACAATCTGTGGCTGGCTATTTGAAATACTTCTATAAGCATCAAAAATCAGATAGCCGCTGGCTAAACATAAAATGCTGCCAACGATAAAAATATGTGCAATAAACAAAAGACTAAGTCCTGCCGCAAAACAAATCAGCATAACCAGGAGCAGGAACACTTTTCCTGTTTTAGAAACATAAATTTTTGTAACTGCGGGAATTTTAGGATCATCCTCATAGTCGTCGGGTACATCAAATTTCTTTTCTATTGAAACTATGGTTTCCTGGTCTGAATGAGATATAAATGCACTTTTTAACAAAAAATTTCTTTTATTCAGTATCAGTCTTTCAAAGATTGCCCTTTGCCTCAATTCATGGACGTTCCTTACCGAACTGAATGCCCATATATACCACTTTGTAGCCATTATAGCCTGATAAAATGGTAAAACAAGCATACAAAATAAGAAAGCTATTCCAAATACCCACCGTCCAAATCCATCAAAAACCAGATAAACAGCCGTACCAAATACACTTAAAAAAATAATGATCAATGGTAAAGTAACTGTTAACCGCCCTCTCCATATTGCTTTATTTACAGTTATGGTTTTGGGCATAAACTTGATCTATGTTAAGTATATTCAGAAAGCAAATCTATATATTAAATCAGTTGAAACCAATCTGGTTAATACCGATTTTGCAAACAATCCATAAAATCATTAAATTTGTATAAAGGTTTTTGTATGACAACGACCGAAGCATTAAGGAAACAAGCAAAAAAATATGTTAATAAAGCCGACGAAGTATCATTGCGGAGAGTAATTGCTATCCTTGAAATTGACCGACAGATTTTTTTGGAAACCCTACCCGGCAATGTAAAAGATGACGTGGAAGCCGGCAAAGTAACAAAGGTCAAAAATCCAGAAATAACTATTCAACTTCAAAACTTGAATTCAAAAGAATAATACAAAGCTGCCAAATAGAATTCCACACCTGAACGGTGCTATCGCCACCACAGCCAAATACACGCAATAAGCCCGGACAAAAACTATTCTTTCTAAACTTCTTCACTTCTCCACTTCCCCACTTCTCAACTAATCCCCCTAAATTTGCCACCGGTTATATTATGGCGGAGAAGAAAAAAGCAATTGTAAAGAAAGCTGTTAAAACAGAAAGCATTGTTGCAGTAAAGGCAGTGCAACATATAGAAGGTATATCTGCACCCGAGGTAGAGCATCATATGCTGAATGAATCATCGTCACCGGATATCCATGACGCTATATTCATTAAGGGCGCACGCATGCACAACCTTAAGAATGTGGACGTATCCATACCACGTAATAAACTGGTAGTGGTTACAGGCGTCAGCGGCAGTGGCAAATCATCACTTACAATGGATACGCTTTTTGCAGAGGGGCAGCGCCGTTATGCGGAAAGCCTGAGCGCTTATGCCCGCCAGTTTCTGATGCGCATGGACAAGCCGGATGTGGATTACATACGCGGCATTTGCCCCGCCATTGCCATTGAGCAGAAAGTAACTACCCGCACTCCCCGAAGCACCGTTGGCAGCATGACGGAGATCTATGATTACCTCCGGCTGTTGTTTGCCCGCATAGGGAAAACATATTCACCTGTAAGCGGCAAAGAAGTAAAGAAAGATACCGTAACCGATGTGGTTGAATTCGTGCGCTTATTGCCTGTAGGGGCAAAGGTACAGTTCATAGTCCCATTGACATTGCGGTACAAACGCAGCATAGAGGAGGAGTTGAACATACTCATGCAAAAGGGTTTCAGCCGTATTTATGTGCCCGCAATTGATGAAAAACCCATACGCATAGAAGATGTGCTGGGCGGAAATGTAAGCTTAGGAAAAGCAAAAGCAAACCTGCTGATAGACCGCATTGTTGTAAAAGAACAATTCGATGAAGACGATCTGCACCGCCTTGCAGACAGTATCCAGACAGCATTCTATGAGAGCGAGGGCGAGTGCCTTGTGGAAGTGAACAGTGAAAAGATACATACATTCAATAACCGTTTTGAAGCGGATGGTATCATATTCGATGAACCTTCGCCTAATTTATTTTCATTCAACAATCCTTTTGGCGCATGTCCCACCTGCGAGGGGTTTGGGCAGGTACTCGGCATTGACGATGGCCTGGTGATACCCGACAGACGGCTGAGCGTTTATGAAGGCGCGGTAGTATGCTGGAAAGGAGAGAAAATGAGCGAATGGAAGGATGCTTTTATAAAGGCGGCTGCAAAATATGACTTCCCGATACACAAACCGGTTGCAGACCTCTCTGATGCGGAAAACAAACTGCTCTGGGAAGGCAACGACAAAGTGAGCGGCATACGCGATTTCTTCACCATGGTGGAGCAGAACCTGTACAAGGTGCAATACCGGGTCATGCAGGCGCGCTATCGAGGACGCACTGTATGCCATGCCTGTAAAGGCACGCGGCTAAGAAAGGAAGCCTTGTATGTGAAAGTAAATGGCGTAACCATTGCCGACCTTATGTTCCGGCCCGCAGATGAGCTCTATGCATGGCTGCAGGAAATAAAACTAAATGCGCATGACGCTGCTGTTGCAAAACGGATAATGACAGAAGTAAACCAGCGTATGAAAACGCTGCTGGATGTGGGGTTAAGCTATCTCTCACTTAGCAGGCTCGCAAATACGCTGTCAGGCGGAGAAAGCCAGCGCATACAGCTTACCAAATTCCTCGGCAGCAATCTTACCGATTCATTATACATACTCGATGAGCCAAGCATAGGGCTGCACAGCAGGGATACCGAACGGCTGATAGGCGTATTGAAAACTTTACGCGACCTTGGCAATACAGTGGTAGTAGTAGAGCATGATGAAATGATGATGCGCCATGCCGATTATATCATAGACATGGGGCCGATGGCAAGCCACCTTGGCGGTGAAGTAGTGGCCGCTGGCACTTACAAAGAACTTATAAATAATAAAGCCAGTCTCACAGGTAAATATCTGAGCGGCGAAATGAAAATTGAGCCACCTGCAATCAGGCGTAAGCCGAATGGCAAGATACGCATAGAAGGATGCCGGCAAAATAATTTAAAGAACATTGATATTGATTTTCCGCTTGGCTTATTGTGTGTAATAACCGGAGTTAGCGGCAGCGGCAAAACCACGCTGGTAAAGCAAACACTCTACCCTGCCCTGCTGAAACACTATGGCGAAGCCGCCGACAGGCCGGGGCTTTTCAAAGACCTCTCCGGCGACCTTGACAATATTACGCATATCGAACAGGTGGACCAAAACCCGATTGGTAAATCATCGCGAAGCAATCCGGTTACCTATGTAAAGGCATATGACGAGATACGCAAGCTATACGCCAAACAGCCGTTAGCTAAAATGCGCGGCTTTGTGGAGAAGCACTTTTCATTCAACACTGATGGCGGCAGATGCGATACCTGCAAGGGCGAAGGAGAAGTAATTGTGGAAATGCAGTTCCTGGCAGATGTGCACCTGCTTTGCGAGATATGCAGGGGCAAGCGCTTTAAGGAAGAAGTGCTGGAAGTTACCTACCGCACCAAAAGCATCTATGACATTCTGGAGCTGAGCGTTGATGAAGCAATAGCCTTCTTTGCCGATGAAAAAAAGCTTGCAGCATCATTGCAGCCGCTGAGCGATGTGGGCCTTGGCTACATAAAGCTGGGACAAAGCAGCGATACCCTGAGCGGCGGTGAAGCGCAGCGTGTGAAGCTGGCGTCCTTCCTCGGCAAGGGCAAGCTGAAAGACAAAGTACTTTTCATTTTCGATGAACCCACCACAGGCCTGCATGTACACGACATAAAAAAACTGCTCCAGTCATTCGATGCGCTTATAGAACAAGGTCATTCCATCATAGTAATAGAACACAATACAGACGTTATCAAAAGCGCCGACTGGGTCATAGACCTCGGCCCCGAGGGCGGCATTGGCGGCGGCTACCTGCTTTATGAAGGTACGCCAGATGGATTGAAAGGCGTGAAGGAGAGTTATACAGGGAAGTATATGTAAAGGTGATTATTGGAATTGGGAATTGGGAATTAGTAATTGGGATTGATTCCCGTGAAAAATGGAATTTGGAATTGGTCATTTGTAATTGGGATTGATTTCAATTCTTCCAAATTGCGCCTACCTACCATTGGTAAGTAGCCACACTACCAGCAGGGATAGCACACGCTGCTATATTTTCTGCGTATCTGATGTTGAAATTAACATCTGTCATGCCGTCATTTTCAACAACTAATACAGTGCAGTGATCGGGTGTTGAAAACGCAACCGTATTCAGATTGTCTTTATTGTCAGACCATATTCTTTGCGAGCCTGCAGGAACAAATTTAGATGCGTGGGCAATGATATAATAAGAGACATTTCTTTTCACTGTTAATCCACTGATGGTAAGTGCGCCTTTACAAATACTGCATCCGCCCTGAGTATGGGGCCCGTATGACGGATCGTTGGCAAGGTTCCATTCTATTACATTCCTGCTCCAGTTGCGCATGGCGCCTGTTACCACATTTTTCATATGCCATCTTAGATCGCCGCCGAAATCGCCTTTCTGATCAGTATATTGTTCTGTGAAATACACATTCCTGTCTGGGAAATCATTGTGCAACTGGCTGAGTGCGTTGATATTGCCTGCATATAAATGGAATGATGTACCAGCCACATGTATCCGGGCATATTGATCCTTCAGAATAGCGGAAGGATAGGCTACGTCATCACAGTTATGGTCATAAATGATGATTTTGGTTTTTATTCCTGCATTCTTAAATGCAGGGTAAAGGTTGTTATTAATAAATGCCAATTGCTGCGCGGCAGTCATTCCCATACTCGGATTATTACTTTGGTTTTTGGGTTCATTCTGCGGAGTAATAGCATCTATTGTAATGCCGGCCTGCTGCATGGCCTGTATATATTTTACAAAATAATCCGCATACACCTTGTAGTATTCCGGTTTCAGGGAACCTGCCATACCGCTGTTGTTGTCTTTCATCCAGGCAGGTGCAGACCATGGCGTGGCGATTATTTTTATTTTCGGGTTGATCTTTACTATTTGCTGCAGCACAGGTATCAGGTATTCTTTGTCCTTGCCGAGGTCAAAATGATCCAAATTAGGATCTGTTTGACCAGATGGCATATCATCATAAAAATATACCGAAGGACTGAGGTCGGAGGCACCAATAGACAGCCTGATGTAACTAATGCCTATACTGTTACCGGAGCCACTTCCAAACAGTTCATTCAGCAGGGCATTTTTAGAAGCATTGTCCATCTTGTTTATTAAGAAGGCGCTGGAACCTGTAAGTGCATACCCAAATCCATCTACCCATTGAAACTTTTTGGTAGTATCCACAGTTATAATGATGCCACCATTTGAAGTATTATCAAAAGGGATTGTTTTTTGCTGTTGCAGCAATACAGACTGATCGCCCTTGGTAAGCCACCAGGATATGCCGGGAGCCGCATAAGCTGCATTAAAAAACAAGAACCAAAGGATTGTAATTAGCATTGCTTTCATAAGACAAATATTTGTGCAAAAATAAATGTTGACAACAGTAAAATCGCAATAACGCATTGTCATTTTTTTGATAGCAAACCCATTGTTTATTATCTAAGTATGATTGAAGAATCGTAATAATCGTAAAATTTGGCATAATATTTGCTTTACTTTAACAAATGAAAACCATGAAAAAAATATTGTTCTTTCTTATTACTATACCCTTTTTTACGCAAGCTCAGATTATTACCACCTTTGCAGGTAATGGAACCTTTGGTTATGGTGGTGATTTGGGGCCATCTACTTCCGCAGCATTATCCACACCTGAAGGAGTAGCTGTTGATGACAGTGGCAACGTGTACATTGCGGATCCTTATAATAGCACAATACGAAAAGTAAACTCATTAGGAATTATCACTACTATTGCAGGAAATGGAACTGGAGGCTTTAGTAACGATGGAGAGCGCGCTGACACAGCAGAATTAGCTCAGCCAAAAGCAATAGCAATTGATAAAAAAGGTAATATATATATATCCGAAAGCTATCGTATCCGTAAAATTAACACATCAGGTATTATCACATCTATTACGGGAATTATTGGGTCATTTGGTCATGGTGGCGATGGAGGTCCCGCGACTGCCGCAGAATTATGTCAGCCAATGGGAATAGCTGTTGATAGTAGTGGCAATATATTTTTTGCAGATGCAATAAATCATAGCATCCGCAAAATAAATACATTAGGTATAATCACCACAATTGCGGGAAACGGCGTCGGTGAAGGCACAGCAATAGGAAGTTATAGTGGAGACGGAGGCCCTGCTACGGCAGCTGGATTAAATTTACCGCAAGGTATTGCGCTGGATACGTTAGGTAATGTTTATATAGCTGATGCCCAAAACGGACGTATCCGTAAAGTTAATTCGTTAGGTGTTATAACGACTATTGCTGGAGGAGGCACCGCTAGCATTATTGGAGACGGAGGACCAGCCACGTCCGCATATTTAGAATTACCTACAGGTGTAGCAATTGATAACATTGGAAATATTTATATTGCAGATGATTTTGACGAACGAATCCGTAAAGTTAATACCTCTGGAATCATCACCACTATTGCAGGTAATGGAACCAAGGGCTATACAGGAGATGGTGGTTTAGCAACATTGGCAGAACTATTCAGTCCTCTTGATATAAAAATTGATGGAAAAGGGAATATATACATTGCAGATTATAACAACTCCCGCGTCCGTCATCTTACGTTAGGAAAAACTGGGTTAAGTGACTTTTATGTTATGCAATCAATACAAATATTTCCCACACCCGCTAATGTTGTCTTAAATATTGATCTTACAAAATCCAAAGAAAAAATCGAACAGATAAAGGTGATGGATATGAACGGCAGGGAAATGAAAATAATGTATTCTGCCATAGGCAATACTATTATTACGATGCCCGTAAATAACCTTCCTGCTGGAATGTATATGCTCCAATTGCAAACGGGGAATGGTGTCCTCAATGAAAAAATAGTTGTGGCCCGTTAAAATTAATTTTGCGCAAACCTATGAGCCAGCCATTCCCTTAAAACTGTATATTTGTATTCATTAAAATCAAGGCATGCCCATGTATTTTGAGAAATACAAAGAACATCCCGATGCGAAAATTAATCCTTCCCTGCTATGGGAATATGACATGGAGCATTTTGATTTTCAGAAAATGGGCAATGTGGTGGTGCAGCGCGTTATAGAAAGAGGCTGGCCCGATGACTGGTATGCCGCCCTTAATATTTACGGTGAAAACGGTATGAAAACGATCATAAAATCTTTACCCTACCTTAATGACAAGGACATGAACTTTGTAAGCGTACTTTTTGAAATTCCTTTATCTGAAATGAAATGTTACGAAAAGAAACAGTCACACCCGAAACACTGGAACTCTTAAACAACAATATTGGGATTCTATTACTTTAATGTTTATGGCATAGCATTATTTATTAATCCTATATTAATTAATGACAATAATCATTTTTGTTTGCTAAAATTTCCTTAAATTGCATGTCCTATTATGCAAACGATACTATTCCAGGATTTGGGAAAGATGGATTACGGTGTTGCATGGGAATATCAGGAAACCCTTATGCAAGCAAATTTGCGCATTAAAGCCGCGCGATATAATAGTCCTGTAGCAAATATTCCCGTTGAAAAAGATACACAACACCATTTATTGTTTTGCGAGCATCCCCATGTATATACATTGGGTAAGAGCGGGCATATAGGGAACCTGCTGGTAAACGATACCCGGCTTAAAGAACTGAATGTTTCTTTTTTCAAGACCAACAGGGGAGGAGATATTACCTATCATGGCCCGGGCCAGGTGGTGGGCTACCCTATTCTTGATCTGGAACATTTTGTTACAGATCTGGGTAAGTATATGCGCAATCTGGAAGAGGTTATCATCCGCACCTTATCGCATTACGACATAGCAGCGGGAAGGCTGCCGGGAGCTACCGGGGTATGGCTGGATGCGGACGTGAAAGGCAAAGCCCGCAAAATATGCGCAATGGGCGTACGTTGCAGCAGATGGGTAACCATGCATGGTTTTGCATTTAACGTGAATACCGACCTGCAGTATTTTAATTACATAGTACCCTGCGGTATTACGGATAAAAGTGTCACTTCCCTGCAAAAGGAACTTGGCAGAAATATTGATATTCAGGAAGTAAAATATATTTTGTGGCATGAATTTGGTACGGTATTTGAGGCAGAGATAGTAAACGTTGAGGCGAAAGAAGCGGTTATCTGATTTTAACATTTGAATTTTGAATTTGATTAAATGGCCCAGCGTAGCATAACATATTATTGGGGAGAACGGAATTTGCTCATTAAACTGGGCAACCGGACAAATGCGCGCGTACGTGCATTGTATTTTGTTGAGTTGTTTTTTACCGCCGCTATGGCTACGATCTTTTTACTGCAATCCCTTCCTTTACATCATAATTTTATTCACTGGGCTGCCGGCACTGGCGCAGCAATGTTATACATCCTTGCTGCACACCGTTTTTTAGCGCGCATTTTCTTTACCGAACAGATAATACTGGAGCAACAATCATTTACCATCATCAAAAAAACGCTCTTTTCACAGCATGTAAGGCGATACGACTGGAAGCATACAGGGGCGCTTCATTATGAGGGTAAGGGCACCAAGACCGACCATCCGCTGAAAGGTAAGTGCTTTGATTATTTTGGTTTTGAAACACAGGAGCACCTTATTCAAAGCCTGCATCACGAAGGTAACTTATACTTTGATTCAACTGAAGGCAGAGTATATTTCGCATCCGGGGTTTATTCCTGGAATGCGGAAGAACTGGTACAGATAATGAGGCTATACATCGGTTCTTCCCTGCAACTCGGCCCCGAATGGAAAGAAATGCTCCAGGAACAGGAGTGGGATGATTCAAATTAAGTCAAAAGGCAAAAGTGAAAGACAACCTCAAGGTATCAAAAGTGTAGCATTGAACCCAGTACCTCAGTAATCTTAATGTTCAAAATTTTTATTGGAGAAGCAATAACTTTTCAAAAATTTTAATACAAGAGCAGTAACTTTTGGGTTTTGACTTTTAACTTTTGACTTAAAGATTCACATATCCCGTTTCCAGTTCCGCAGCATCCTTCCGCAAAATAAATTTATAGACGCCTTTGTGTTGAAAATCTCGTTTGTCAAAAATGATTTTTGGCGCTTTTAATTTAGGCACTTCAAAGACCAAATGATTTTTCTGGTCATAGAATTTTACGGAATAATGGTGCTGGTTCACATCGTCAGGCAGGTTCATAAATACATGGCCTGTTAACGGATCGGCATTAATAAACCTGGATTTAATAAAAACAGTAGGGTTGATTTCAGGGTCGTCAAAAGATATGATTATTTTATGCCTTGCCTGCATAGGCTGGCTGCTATCCCTTGTATTGGTTTTGATGTCTGGTTGGCTAATATCCTGGTCAAAAGATATGGATACTTTACGTTTGGGTTGCGTTTTAACTGCATTTGCTATATTGCTGTCCGGATGAGCTTTCCCGTTTCCTGCACCCGGTAATGTCTTTTCTTCGGTTACTGTAAAATGCTGTAAAGAATCATTAGAAGGCAATTTTAGTGTTGAGGAGACTGGTAACTGTTCTATATACACGCTGCAATGATTGCTGCTCCACTTAAGTCCCGACCTGAATGCAATGAGTAATTTATAATAGTTTTTTCCGGGGTTTGGATGTCCGTCCACAAAAGCCTGCAAACCCTTTTCCAATTGTTTTACGGCGCCAATTGCCAGATAATTATTTACACTGTCCGATGACCGCAACACAGCTATTGACTTAATGCCGCTATACTGGCAATTCCAGGAAAGCACTACGATCCCTTTATCAGCGGACCCGGCAATGTCCGGCAATGTAGGCTGGCCTGTTGCTTTGAAACCGGAAAAAGAAATAAGAAGTATAAAAACGGTGCTGACAGCACGGTACTTCGCAATCATTTATCAAACTTACTTTAAATTTTCAATTCCATATAGTTTGAAATTATTCAGCAGGTTATTCAACAATCAACTATTTAACTATCTTAGCCTTTTACGAAAATCAAAACATTCCATGGGTTTATTCACAAAAAAGCCAATACACGAACTGATACTTGATTCTTCCGACGGGGAAAAAGGCCTGAAGCGCACGCTGGGCGCGGGAAATCTGATAGCTTTAGGTATTGGCGCAATCATAGGTGCGGGCCTGTTTGTTCGTACCGCTGCCGCCGCCGCCAATAATGCGGGACCTTCTGTAGCATTAGGTTTTGTTGTAGCGGCAATAGGATGCGCTTTCGCAGGTTTGTGTTATGCTGAATTTGCTTCTATGATTCCTATTGCAGGTAGCGCTTATACTTATTCTTATGCCACAATGGGCGAGCTGGTAGCCTGGATAATAGGCTGGGACCTCGTACTGGAATATGCAGTAGGCGCAGCAACTGTGGGCATTGCATGGAGTGAGTACCTGAATAAACTATTGAATCTTTTCCACATTCATGTACCTTACCAATGGTGCCATTCCCCTTTTGAGGTCTGCGATGATAAAGTAGGGTTATTTGCTAACCAGTTTGGAGTACATGGCATCATGAATGTGCCGGCCCTTTTCATCATTTTTATGCTCACCCTCTTACTGATACGCGGCACTAAGGAATCTGCATTTGTAAACGGTATTATTGTTATTTCCAAAGTTACTATTGTAATATTGTTCATAGTTCTTGGTTGGAGCTATATGGTTCCGGCAAACCATATTCCATATATACCTGAAGCCTCTAAATATACCGATGGCCAGGGTGTAACACATAATTTCGGGGGTATCTGGGGCATACTGGGTGCCGCGGGAGTAGTATTTTTTGCTTTTATTGGTTTTGACGCCGTATCAACTGCTGCGCAGGAAGCCAAAAACCCTAAGAAAGACATGCCGATAGGCATACTTGGGTCGCTTGTGGTATGCACTATTTTATACATACTTTTTGCGCATGTTTTAACCGGTGTTGCCAGTGTAAACGACTTCCGGACTGCCGGTAAAGAAGGGTCTGTAGTTTATGCTATCCAGACTTATATGACGGGCTATGGCTGGCTGGCTAACCTTGTAACGGTGGCTATCTTATTTGGTTTTTCTTCGGTAATTCTTGTAATGCTTATGGGGCAATCCAGGGTATTTTATTCCATGAGCCGGGATGGACTGGTACCTAAAACTTTTTCAAATCTTCACCCAAAGTTTCATACACCACATCATTCCAACTGGATATTTCTTGTATTAGTAGGTGGGTTTGCTGCATTTATACCGGGTGATATTGTGGGAGATATGACAAGTATCGGTACGCTCTTTGCCTTTATCCTTGTTTGTGCAGGCGTATGGATATTACGTATAACAAATCCGGAAATACCGAGACAATTTAAAGTGCCTATTGTACCCGTAGTTTCCATACTGGGTATTTTAGTATGCTCCGCTATGATTGCCGGTCTGGGATGGACCAACTGGGCCAGATTAGGTGTTTGGCTGGTTCTGGGCCTGGTTATCTACTTTACATATAGCCGGAAACACAGTAAACTGAATAATAAGAAAAAAGGATAGCATGATTTAAAAGATGAGACATTAGTAGTTATTATTTTTTACATGTTCATTAAACTTTCTTTTAAAGAACAGGTCTTAATACCATAAAAAACGAAAAACTATGCAATACACATCACTTTTAAAAAATGGCGCGATTATTATAGCCGCTTCTATACTTACGTTTACTGCATGTAAAAAAAGTACCCCGGCAACCACCACCACAACCACTACTCCTGCGCTTACGACCAGCGATGATAATGGTGGTTATGCATCAGATGCGTCAAAACTGGAGCAGACCAGCAATGATGCAATGTCAACCGCTGATATTGCTGTAGCAACCAATGCTTCCGGACTGCGTACAACAACAAGTTACCCTAACATTACCCGTACCCATTCTGGTACAGATACAACAGTTACAATAGATTTTGGCCCGACAGACCATATGTGCCTTGACGGGAGAAACCGCAAGGGGCAGCTCATAGTAACCTATTCCGGCCGTTATAAGGATAGCGCCAGCACACACACTATCACTACCAGCAACTATTTTGTAGATGATTACCAGGTGATTTTTCATAAAACAGTGACCAATATGGGTACAAATACATCTGGCCAGGTATGGTACAATGTAACCGTAAATGATTCAATTATTTTAGCAGCAGATAGTGTTATTAGCTGGACCGGGTCGCGTACACGTACCTGGTTTGCAGGCTACGGTACAACGCTAAGAAGCGATGATGTATATCTGATAGGCGGAACAACAGTGCTTACCCGTGCAAACGGGCATGTATTCACCCATACTATTTCTTCCACAGACCCGCTAAAAGTAGCGCTTTCCTGCAAGTGGGTAGAAGCAGGTACCGTAACTATTTCAAGTTCCACGTTTACAGGCGGCTCCCGTACGCTCGATTATGGTTATGGCACCGGTGGCTGTGATGATAAGGCCCAGTTAACAATTGGTACCCATACTTACGTAATTACGCTTCATTGATTTTTTGTTTTTTCATAATTGGGTGTATCGCAGGCGGGAAATTTTTTCCTGCCTGTGTTTTTTTAAGGCACATCCATACAAACAGTAAATTAGCCCGTTGAATTTTATAGAAAAAACCTTATTTTGCACTATCATTTTACTTAACCAATCATAATAATATGGACACTCCAAAAAAAGCGGCCGAAACTAAGAAAGGTCCTTCAAAACTACCATCTAAACAAATCACTTTCTCCAACCAGCCAACAGCAAAAAACGGCAAAAATGCTAAAGTCACTGTAAATAAAAATAAGAAGGGCGGAGTGAACCTGATGAAGAAACTGTCCGGAATGTAGTCTTCAGTTGGCAGTTAGCTTTTTGCAGTCGGCAGTTTATTATATAACGGCTTATGTCAATGTCATTAACTTAAGCCTTAAGGGGCAAAATATTTTAAGGTAATTGCTACCACTTTCATTAAGTTAATGACATTGGAGGCAGGAATATTTTCCCTAATTCCTTTTCAAATAAGTCTCAGCGGTCATAACAGGTATTTCTGCGAGTTTATAATCTTTTAGGTTGCGGGTAACTAATACGGATAGATTATTTTCAATGGCGCAAAAGTATTGTATCGCATCTTCAAAATCCGGAAAAGACGAGCTTAATGCAAGACTAATGATTTTATCATCAACTGCAAGTACATTTATTAATAACTTAAATTGGCTCAATATCCTTCTGCTTTCTGCTTTGCCATGCTGCTTCGAAAGCAGATAATCAATATTATTAAAGGCAAGCGATGAAAGATATAAATCTATTTCCCCCTTGTCTGCTAATGTAAAAAGGCGTGCTGAATATGTATAAAAAGGAAGCCTTTCTGATAGCAGGTCAAGAACTATATCTGTATCTATGAAAAGCCTTTCCATTTTTATTGCTATTTATTTTTTTCCTGCAGGTATTTTGTCCGGTCTTTTTTATAGTCGAAATCAGCAGGAAGTTTAAGCGTTCCTGATAGGCTTTTTACCAGAGGTGATATTTCCTCAGCATCCTCATGCTTATCTTTCTTTGTAAGATGAAGTAAGTAATTCTTCAAAAGCTGCGATAACGAAGTGTTGTTCTTCTTTGCAAATGCTTTCGCTTTTTTTATCACCATTTCATCCATAGACAATGTCAGCTTGGTATCCATACATTATATATTTACGTACAAAAATACAAATTCTATACGTAATAACAATCTTAATTTTGTTGTTAAGTTTTTAACACTAAAAAGCCACCGGATTTTTCACCGGTGGCTTTTTATTATCATCAGCTAATCATATAATCAGCTAATCAGCTAATTATTCAGCAGCATCATCTTCGGCTTTCTTCATCTTGTCCTTGATAGCAGCCAGTGCGCCGAGGTCGCCAAGAGTTGGCTTTTCCACTTTGCTCTGTATGTTCTTAACCGCTTTCTTGGTCTTTTCTGTTTCCACAGTAGCCTCTTTTCTTGCTGCTTCTTTTTCTTCGTTCTTAACCTGTTCCCAAACCTTGGAATGAGAAACCATGATACGCTTGTCATTACGATCAAATTCGATGATCATGAATGGCAGTGTTTCTTCGGCTTCTACCATGCTGCCGTCTTCCTTGCGGAGATGGCGGGCGGGCGAATAAGCTTCAAGGCCATACTGCAGTTGCACTGTAGCGCCCTTGTCGTCCTTGCGTGTTACGCTGCCTTCATGTATGGAACCGATGGGGAACACTGTTTCAAATGTATTCCATGGATCTTCTTCCAGTTGTTTATGGCCAAGCGCCAGTTTGCGGTTTTCCTTGTCAATAGACAGGATGGCCACATCAATGCTGTCGCCTGTTTTCACAAACTCACTTGGGTGGTTGTAACGCTTGATCCAGCTAAGGTCGCTGATGTGTATCATGCCGCCTATACCTGTTTCCAGCTCTACAAATACGCCATAAGGTGTGATGTTCTTAACAGTGCCTTTGTGACGGCTCTCAATAGGGAATTTAGTTTCAATAGTATCCCATGGATCTTCCGTCATTTGCTTGATAGACAAGCTCATCTTACGTTCGTCCTTATCGAGGGTTACTACCACAGCTTCAAACTCTTCGCCCAGTTTAAAGAATTCTTTGGCGTTGATAGGCTGAGATGACCAGGTGATTTCTGAAACGTGTACGAGGCCTTCTACGCCCGGCATGATTTCGAGGAATGCGCCATAATCTTCTATGTTTACAACTTTACCCTTCACATGAGCGCCTTCAGCTATTTCAGCAGGCAGGTTGTCCCATGGATGAGGAGTCAGTTGTTTCAGGCCAAGGCTGATGCGTTTTTTCTCGTCATCGAAGTCAAGAACAACCACGTTCAGTTTCTGCCCGTTATGAACCACTTCGCTTGGGTGCGTTACGCGGCCCCAGCTAATGTCTGTAATATACAATAATCCGTCAACACCGCCGAGGTCAATGAACGCGCCGAAGTCGGTAACGTTCTTAACAGTACCTTCCAGTACCTGTCCTTTTTCAAGCTGGCCGATGATAACGCTGCGCTGCTGTTCGATGTCGCTTTCGATAAGCGCCTTGTGAGATACAACGGCGTTACGGATAGTTTCATTGATCTTAACAACCTTGAAGTCCATTGTTTTGCCAACATACTGATCGTAGTCGGTAACGGGCTTCACGTCAATTTGTGAACCAGGTAAGAATGTTTCCAGGCCATATACATCCACGATAAGACCGCCCTTGGTCTTGGATGTGATGGTACCTGTAACCACTTCGCCTGTTTTGTAGAAGTCCACGATCTGCTGCCATGCACGTGCTGCGCGCGCCAGTTTGCGGCTCAGGTGCAGGTGACCATGTTTGTCTTCTTTTTCCACTACCATTACTTCGATCTCATCACCGATCTTTACATCGGGCATGTCACGAAATTCATTGAGGGAAACCAGTCCATCGGATTTGAAACCGATGTTGATGATAGCGTCTGTTTTGGTAAGGCCTACCACAGCGCCACGCAGCAATTCAGACTCGCTGATAGCTTTGAATGTGCTGCCATAAAGGGTGTCGAACTTAATGCGTTCGTCTTCTTTATAAGATGCAACATTGCGTTTGTCAACAGTCCAGTCGAAATCATCATGAGTTGTTTCGGGAATGCTGTCGTAATAGTGACGTACTTTACGTACCTCAGGTACTGCTTCATCCATATGCGCAAGCGCTTCTGCTTCTGCAGCTGCTTCTGCTACCGGATCTAATACTTCAACAGGCTCAACAGGTGTTGGTGTTGATTCTGCCGCAACGTTTTGTACGGACTTCCCGTCTTCTTGCGGGATTCCGGCTGTTTCAGAAATAATTGTTTGATCTTCCAAAATTAAAATACCCCTGATTTTTTTGGGGAATGCAAAGATACGGGATTAAAGTGAAAATGTGAAAATGTGATTTAACCAATGTAAAAAATCAACAATTTGACATCGGAATACTTATATGGGGGATTTTAAGGTTTATACCGCCTTCAGCAATATATTAGCATCCATATTCAACTCCTGGTGAACCGCTTTAAGAAATAATACGTCCGGCTTTTGTTTCCCGCTCATTATGAGCGATAACTTAGCATCGCTTACATGGAGTTTTTTTGCAAGTTCTGTTTGCTTCAGGCTCATTTCATACATTTTCATTTCTATTAAACCCGCAAATGTAGTGGGTGGTTCAATCGTGTATTTGCTTTTCTCATAAGCCTGGGCTGCAAGGGCCAATGTGCGTATTTCGGCAAGTTCACTTTTACTCACATTTTCACTTCCTTTAGCCATCAAAGTGTCAATTTTAGACATCACCGCATCATAATCAGTTTCAGAAGCAATGGAATCTATGTCCGGCCTCGGATTCTTTTTACTGTGTTCTGTATTTTTCTTTATCTTCATAATAAGTTATTAAAAGCATCCATTTATTGCCTGATTGAAACTCCGGTTATATAATGGTTACATTTTTCAATTTGTCATATTCAGCATGAGTACCTACAAAACGCAGGTATAGGGTGCGAACATCAAAAAATATCACGGCAATAATTCTGTAATTACCACCTCCGACATTAAATACGAACCTGTCCTTTCCTATAGCGTCAACTGAATTACTAAACATTCTTTTGATTTCATGAAAATTGCTCCAGTCTGCTTTATCTGCCAGCCGGTACCAGTTATTCATAACATCTTTTGATTCCGGATGTTTATGAATAAATGTTTTTATTTTAGCGTAGCTGAGTACTACCATCAAAGTTACGTTTTTTAGATTATCTAAAAAATTTAGTTTTGCTAAAAATCAATATTGCAACAGGATCAGTTGTCCGGACTGATTTTTTTGTTTGCAATAATATTTGACTTGTTAGTCATGTTACAAATTTAGATATTTTATATTGAAAAATTACAAGCGCATTCGAAAAAGGCAAATTGAAAAACAATACGAAAATTTGCAAAATGCCTACATCTTCGTATTACCAAACTGTGTTAAAGCTATGCTTAGTAAGGATTTGAGCTTTACAAAATGATGTTGGAAAAGCTACGCCCGGAAAGTGTTTTGGCTTTATTTTTTCAAAGAGAAAATGAATTAAATAATCTCTATGAACTTAGGCATCATCAAAATGGAATCAAGTACCTATTTCTTTTGCTATATTAACAAAAGAAAATGATATCCATTAAACCTGTCCTGCCGGTAAGTCGGGTCAGTGAAAATTTCCCGGTGGGCCGCACATAAAAAATCCACTCCCGGGAGCGGATTTTTCATAAAGACACCTGCATTGTCTGGATATTAAGACCCAGCAGGTGCCTGTAAAAAATTAAATATGTAAAATTACTTTTTCAATGACCTTACAAAATTCACTACATCCCATATATCGTTAGCTTCCGTCATTTTTTTCTTAAAACTTGGCATATCATCCCTGCCTTCTGAAATTTTATAGAAAATAGAACCATCAGACTGGGATTGGAAAGATGCTTTTGAAAAATCACCTGGCTCGGTTTTCAATTCAGATGCTTTTGTACCATCTCCTAAACCGGTCTTTCCATGACACGACTGGCAATGTTTTGCATATAATGTCTTACCATTGCTGATTGACTCTGCACCCTTTTGCGGGTTTGCTTTGGATGCAGATGCTGCTGGCGCGTTCCATGGTTTTTTACCGTCTGGCATAAAAGCGAAACACATTACTGAGAAGCCTATTACTCCACTCAATAAAACGATTTTTTTCATTTTTTTTGTTTTGGTTAAAAATTTAAGAATATAATTAAAAATTATTTGTGATAATTTTGGGCAAATGTATAGATAAATGTTTGAGAATTTTCATTTTACATAAAAATTAAAATAAAAATAACAAACTATAGTTACATACTTGTTATTATTAATAGATTCGCAATGTTAAGAATTCAAGGTGCATGTAAATTAATACAATGCCATTGGAGATGCAATTACAATTACCGGATTCAATGAAATTGAGCTATACTTGCAGCCGCATAAAATTGTGCATTGTTTAATATGCAAGACTTTGCGGCCTTGATTTTATAATTTACTTATTATCAATTCATTAGTCTTGGCGGCTTTGCGCCTTTGCGAGAAACCTATTTTGCACATTTATATC
>CAISOH010000045.1 GCA_903887005.1 uncultured Bacteroidota bacterium
ACTGTTAACTAACAAGTTATGTATAAGGCCAAATACGATTGATAGCAAATTGTTCTATAATTTACATTATGTTAAATAGAACAAAATGGCAAAGGAATTGTTAAGCAGGTAATATTTAACTATCTTAGTTTCAAATGTTTACGTTGTAAAATGGCTCTTTATTGTTGATTTGGAAGAGTACCCTTTTTGGAAGTGTTTGTATCTATCTCTTTTCGATCCGGTTGGACGGAAAGTTGAGGGAGCTTTTGATTTTGCGATGCAGATTGTAGTATCGTTATTTTCGTTGTTGGTAGCACTGTCGGCGTTGTTGTATAGCTTTTTACGATAGCCCATACAGAGCAAATTAAGGCCAACAAAGAAACTATATAAGGAAACCACCTGTACCTTAATTGCCATTTCTTTAGATTGCTTTCCATTATTTTAAGAACATCTTCCCGCTCCTTGTCCCATTTAATCCTGTTTGCTTTAGTTCGGTATGTATCTACCGTTTCCATCGCTACCTTTGTCTTTAATTTTGCATGGTAGATTTCATTTATTTTTTCTATATACCCATCTTCTATAAGTTGCTGTAAAAGTTTTTCGACCAACAATTTAAGTTCATCCTTGCTTTCAGAACCCTTGTTTATAGTCATCCTGTCTATATAATCCACAGCTTCCTGTAAATTAATTCCACTGCGAAAATAATGGGGCGTTGAAAGGTATGCTATGAATAAATCAAGCAAACCTAATACTGGCAAGTCTATGTACTTTCTTTTCTCGCAGTCAAATTTAGAAATTGAAAAATCTTCCCATTCGCTCATAATACCGTAAATATACCACCTTTGTAAGTTATTAGATAATTTTCGCTTACCTCTCCCCTTTCATTAAATTAAAAACCCTTCATTGATGCAATATCGTCCAGTCTTCTATTCCATCTACCTTAGATTCAATATCCTTTACTTTTGTTTCAATATCATCAACATCTCCCGATACATTCTCTACATCACCTTCTACGCTTGATAATTTAGTGTCTAAATCATCTACTTGCGAAGATGTAAATTCTATCTCTTTTCTTATTTCATGCAGTTGTACTGTCTGATATGCTGAATTAGAGAGAAATAAAACGATTGCCGATATTAATCCAATACGCTTAAAGTTCATGATATTTTATTTGGTTATAAATATACCACCTTTGTAAATTAGTAGGTAATTTATATCTTTATATAATGGAAGGCGAAAATCAACAACCAGAAAAGAGCGCAGAAGATATTGACCCTATTAAACAGGTGAAGATATTACTCCACGCAGCCCTGACAACAAGGCAAGTGCAAGAGGCGATGAAGAGAAAGAAAAAGCCAGTATTAGTAAAAACACACCCGATATCTCCCGGCCAGAGAAATTAATGCTACATAAAAAAGCCCTTCGTTGCTGAAAGGCTTTTACTACTTTTGTTTTATCTCACTAAAACAAAAAAAAGATTATGAGTAGCATCAAACACTCCGCTCAACCTTCGCAGGTGACGAGCAACACCCTTCCTTTAGGTAATGACGGAAAGAAGGATTTGGGTAAATTATTATCTATGGGTTTTAATCATGGACTATCTATTGAGCAGAAAGAAGGCAAAACATTTATCGCTACATTCGTTTCGCTTAATATTTCAGAAAAAGACATCATTCTGTATCATTTCCAAACCGTTAAGCTATTTGAGGTATTTGATAAACTGGACGAAGGCGGCATAAAAGCTATTTCATGCGATTTTATGACTATTGCAACGAAAGAAAACAATTCCGAACTTGAAAAAGTAGAATGCATTCACACTCGTAATATGCAATACCCCGTACCAGATTTTAAATATCTTTACCCCATAGCTTCGGCGGCTTATAAAAGGTTTATTGACGGAACAGACAAATTCCCGGCCTTCAATAATTAATATTTCCGTTTGCATAATAAAGTATTACCTTTGTTACGCAATACCATTTAACAATTAACGCCTTTTCTTTCCACAGTCAGGCGTTTTTTGTTTTTTTATAGTACATGTTACGCGCCGTTATTTTTGCGGATAAATACCGCCAAAAATAACTGATTATTCCGCTACCCTGCTTCACTTCCATTCTTCTAAACAACCAGAAAAGCTACCGCTGCTTTCTATTTAGCGGTGGGAAAACTCTCTCTGCTTCTACTCTGCTACTGTACCTGATAAATCTCCGCAATTGGTGAGTTTCGGGGCAAATTATAAGATAGCATTATGTTAAATAGAAATTATCAAGAAAGTACCCTTTCCTGAAAAGCTATTTAACAGTAAATATATTATGAAAACAATTGGAGGCAGGCAGGATTTCGTTTGTACCCTTTATTAAACTATGGATAAAATGTGGGAGGCAGTATGGAGTTGAGATTATTGGCGCTGTCAGGCTTTACATTCAAATATGGGATGATGCAGGTTTATATAAGTGCCCAGCCCTTTTTGGTGAACGGCCAGTAGTTTCATATTATCAACATGGGTATCCCCGGCTGAATCTTCGGTGTATTTATGCTTTACCATACCCTTAAACTGAACAATGATAAAATCCGGCCCTAACTGAAATGCGGTTACCTCAGATTTCATATCGCCCCTGCTTATACTTGCAGCCGCATAAAATTGTGCATTGTTTAATATGCAAGACTTTGCGGCCTTGATTTTATAATTTACTTATTATCAATTCATTAGTCTTGGCGGCTTTGCGCCTTTGCGAGAAACCTATTTTGCACATTTATATC
>CAISOH010000046.1 GCA_903887005.1 uncultured Bacteroidota bacterium
GATATAAATGTGCAAAATAGGTTTCTCGCAAAGGCGCAAAGCCGCCAAGACTAATGAATTGATAATAAGTAAATTATAAAATCAAGGCCGCAAAGTCTTGCATATTAAACAATGCACAATTTTATGCGGCTGCAAGTATAACTTATTAACCCTTTAACCAATTTTAACCCGCAACTACCTGCTTTTTGAGCTGAGGAAATTATTGAGGTCCTCTTTGCTGTTATTAAAAACCAATACGCTCCCTACCTTAAAGAAGTTGTTTGGATCTACCGTTTTATCGTAAGCGAATTTTGCAAAATCAAGTTTACTTTCCTCAAAAGAGAACATGTTGCATATCTCCATAACCTGGCTGGTATTTATGTAGTTATTGCTGAGCACAGTTTTCGCAGTGGACAGCTTGGTCTCTTCAAATGCAACATTTGCAATACTTTGCTTCATATCGTTAAAGACTTTGTTATTCATTTCCCTTGGAGCCGGAGGCGGCGGAGGTGGTGTATTTACGACTACCTGCTGTTGCATCCTGTCCTGTCCATAGGACATTACATATTCACCCTGTTCCGGGCGGTAATCACGCATCAATTCCGAACTCTTGTGAAAACATAACCTTACGTATCCGCCCTGGTTCCTTACGATCTTCAAAACAAGATTTATAGCCTTTCCCTCCACCGGGTCGGAGAATGTAATTCTTTTTTGTATCGCCTGGGTCCGGTTGTCGTCAAAAATAATTTGTATTTCATTGGTAACCTGGGGCAAGCCTTCCACCCTAACCTTTGTTTGCGGATAGGCATTTTGCTTTATGCCATTTATCATCAGGAAAAACTTGTCGCCATTTTCAGAGAATATGGACAGAGCGCTCCCGGCTTCTCCATGATTCTCCCCTCTGCGGTTATCATATCCGCGATTATCATTTCCATGGTTATCATATCCATGCTCATTACGTCTGTCCTGCGCAAAAGACAATGAAGGAAACAATAAAATCAGCAAAGGTAAAAGCAGCCTTACTTTCATAAACTATCGGTTTTAATTGCAAGAATAATAAAAATTGGTTGATATACCATATAACCACAAATCAATTTGTAAGCAGGAATATGTTAGTGCTGATTATTTTTGACAAAATGTATTAATACTAAAAGTCCTGTTCCGCTTTGCCGGAACAGGACTAAAAAAATTATACAAAAAACCTTGTTATTCGATGGTTACTTTTTCTGTCACCACATCTCCTTCCGTATAAACATTTGCAATGTAGATACCAGCCGGAAGCCTGTCTGTGATTACGGATAATTTGGTATCATTAGCAGCAGTAAATTGCTTGTTGTAAACTTCCCTTCCCTGGATATCGGTTAGTTTTATTGTAACAGGTCCTGTAACCGGATTATCAAATACTATATCAAATACGCCTTTACTTGGATTTGGTACAATTTTTAAAGCCTGGTATTGTGAATGCAACTGACTGATACCTGTCTGAATTGAAATATTCACAGTGTCTGTATAACTTGTAGAGCAAGTTCCAACTGTAACAGTAAGTGTAATTGTTTTTGTGCCTGTAGTGGTCCATTTTACTGCTATTGGTCCTGCGCTGGTAGAAGTAGCCGGAGTAGCGCCGCTGCCAAAATTCCAGGAATAAGTAGTCCCGGTTGGAGAAGTTCCGGTAAATGTAAATGTATCATTTATATTGATCTTTGCAGCGTGTTTTACAACTGAATAAGATGCATTCGCTGCGCAAACAGTAACATGTGCCCACCAGGTATCCCATGCATTTGCAGTTGTGGGGGTACTTTCCTGGATAGTCCAGAAATCAGTCATATTTTTCGGGTCCACGCAACCGGCTGAATAATCTCCCCACCTGTTCTTGGAGCCGCCAAATGTCTGGTAGTAAGTTGACTTGCCATGCCTGTAAATAAATGGAGGCCTCATAGAATCCTTGGGGTCTGTATGCATGTGCAGCGCATACCCGGCGTTGGGATGACTGTTGGAAGACAAGTTAGAAAAACCTATAAATGCATCGTCATTCTGGTTAACTGCAATAGAGGGGTAAACATAAAAATTAACCCCTGTTGGATCATTGATTAGTCCCACCTGTAGGGGATTTCCGGTAGTATCTATCTGCCACCACATAATAGAACAACGTGAGGGCGAACTAAAAAATGCATTATAGGCACACCAGATCTTACCATTTATATAAACCGCCCTGGTGATCCGATTGTCGCCACAATCTATTTTATTAGCAGTACCTGACTGTGGGCCTGCATCACTTGAAAAATTACTGGACCAGGCTATAGTAGATGTGGGATACCCTATTGAGGTTAATACAGGAGTGCTTGCGGTACCTGTTAATTTCCAAAGCCGAAGTTGTCCTGCTGCACCGTTCCATGCTTCCAATCCAAACATATTGGGTGTATTGGCATCATAAGTAAGCGCAGGGCATATGGAAAACGAACTGGACTTACTGATTTTGGTATAGGGCGCTCCGGTACCGGCAATGATCTGGGCATAATCAAAAACATACCATACCCCGCCGGTTTGCCCACCTGATGAATTCTGGAAAAAATTACCTGTTACAGCTACCCATTGTTTGTTAAAACCAACATTCGGAAAATCAAGCCAGGACTTTCCTGTAGCATCAACAGCCACTGTGTACATATGCCAGGTGCCGGTAGGACTACTGGTTGCAGACACGCCTATCATTATGTTTGAGCTTTTCATTGTACTTTGGTTAACTGCAAAAGTCACAATTATCCAGCGTTTATTATAGGGATCATAATGGACCCTGGGGTCAAACGGGCTTGTCCCGGAAGGCAATACGCTGCTCCAGAATGTATTTAAAGCAGCATTTAAAACAGTACCATGTGTAGTCCTGTTTTGTATCAGGACACTCATATTGGTCGCTGTAACGCAATAAGTAGTGTCCACATCCCCATGTGTGTCCGGAGGAATGTATGAACCATTGGTAGTTAATGCCAAAAAAGTATCCACAGGTGAATAAGAAACAGGCAGATAGTCAGTCCCTAACCCCGGAACAATTTCCTTTGCTGCAGACCTGTGTAACATATGTATTAACGATGGATCCGTAACTGCCGGGTGTTCCGGCTGTTTTTCCTCTTCATCACCTTCGTCTATCGGCTCCTGGCGCACCACCGGAAGCGGGTGCAGCCTGTAATATTCCGCTAATTCAGTAAGGTTCACATCGGCCTTTTTATCTTCATGGCCTGTAGTATAAGTTTGGGCAGATATCCTGGAATTGGTTAATAAAATAGCAAAAGCTATTAGGTAAAGCTTAGTCCCCCTCATAAAAAAAATTTTAACAAAAATAAAAAAAAAAATCGAATAATAGTATTTTATTCAATTTCATACAAATCATCTAATGTTCACAACTATAAATATTTAATTAGACTTTATTGTTCTTAAAAGGTTTAACAATTGTGAAATTATTATGAATTCCAGAGAATGATATTTAAAAAATACAATTTGAAATATCCTGATTATTTTTATTTTTATGGGTTATGTTTTACACCCGGGAGACGGAAAACCTCATCATTTTTTCTATTATACTTGGCAAGGGATAAAAGTGACTTTTGTTGAAATAGAAAAATAGATAATTTGTCATGGTGAGCCGCGCCGAACCATGACATGCTGAATTCTGAACCCAAGCTTGCACAAAGTGCTGAACTTACTAATTTATCCCTTGCTCAGTATAATACACCCCTGAATGAGTAATATAATCAAGCCATGCATATCTTATATAAGTACTACACCCTTTCGGCTATCATACATTCATATTTGATTACAGGAGTTGCCCTTCGTAAAAAATATTTCGCATTTTCAAAGCTGCTTATTATTTGTGTAAAACATGTAATACTCCATATGACATATGTAAATTATTTATCAATCTTCCCTGGTTTGATTTCAAAGAAAATTATTTTAAAACAAATGACACAAATCAGTTTTTGTTTTGAAAATAATTACGTAAATTGCATGTGCTTTATTGAAATAAGTCTAAAAAATAAAAAGCAACTTAATTATTAATCAAATTTATGATCAAACTTATCAAATGTGCGGGAGCCCTTCTGCTTACAGCTTGCATGGGCCTTACTTCTTATGGAAAAGCTGTAGATGAAAATACCGCGAAAACTATCGGGTATAATTTTCTAAGTTCTACCTATAGTAACCTGGTCAAGAGCCCTTCTGACCTTGTCACATCTTACACTGCTACAGCTCAGGCCAATTTTGGCATTGTTACAGACTATTATGTCTTTAATGTTCAGGGCGGTATAGGTTTTGTGATGGTATCGGGTGATGATAATGTAAGGCCTATTCTGGCATACTCCAATGAATCTTCTTTTGATTTTGATAAAATGTCTCCCAGCGCTAAAGACTGGGTAGAATGGTATCAAAACCAGATTACCTACATCATTGCAAACAAAGTACCGGCTATAGATGGAGTTGCTGAAATGTGGAGTAATCTTATGGAGGCAAAGAGAAATAATGCATCCGCCGCCAAAACAACCGGCGCTTTTCCCAGCAGTACTGTACATTTGCTAAAAACCACGTGGGACCAGGCGCCCGGCTATAATTCACAATGCCCCGGCGGCGGTACTACTTATACCGGTTGCGTAGCTACCTCTACAGCGCAGGTTATGAAGTTCTGGAACTGGCCTACAGTTGGCAGCGGATACCATACATATACCCATCCTTCTTATGGCGCACTAAAAGCTGATTTTAGTAACACAGCTTACAGTTGGAGCGCGATGAGCCTTACTTCAGGCAATACCCAGGTAGCTACGCTTATGTATCAGGTAGGGGTTGCTGTCAATATGAATTATTCCACTACCAGCAGCGGCGCATATACTGACGAACAGGAAAGCCCCATTGTTAATTGTTCGGAATTTGCACTGAAAGCTTATTTCCATTATAAACGCTCCTTGCATGGCATTACCCGTTATAATCCGGCTATTGCAACTGCTACCTGGATAAAAATGCTCAAGGATGATTTGGACTTGGGACATCCAATCCTGTATTCCGGCACAGGGCCTTCAGGCGGCCATGCCTGGGTTTGTGACGGATATGACGCAAGTAGCAATTTCCATATGAATTGGGGATGGAGTGGCACTGGCCCTGATGGATATTATTCTGTTGATAATCTAAATCCACCTGCATTAGGTATCGGTGGTGGCACCGGGGCATTTAACAATTACCAGGCGGTTATCCTCGGTATCCAGCCAGATAGTTTTCCTACCACGCCTGCCGGAACTGCTCTTCAATTGACAGCACATCTCGATTGCGGAACAGCTCCTAATCCAAGCGTTTTTAATTCTCCTTCAACTTATGTAGTTCCCGCTTTTTCTATTACTACACAAATAGGTAATACTGGTTCATCTGCTTTCAGCGGCGATTTCAGTGCACAAATATTTGACTCCAGCATGAATTATTTTGCTACCATGGAAACAAAAACCGGCCAGAATATTACCGCTGCAGGTACTACACCTTCACTTTCTTTTGCATTTACAGGTAGTGTATATCAAATGATTCCCGGATATTATCATGTCCGCATTATGTATCGTCCAACCGGCACCTCTGCATGGACTCCTGTAGCCAATAATGCTACTTTTATAAATGATAATATATTAGTTGTAGGGAATACCCAGACAATTGAATTGGTGCAGAATACGGTAGTCACTGTTACAGGAAGTTCTACTCCTACAACCACCCTTTTTAAAGGAAAAACAGCATCTGTTGCTTCTAAAGTAGGAAACTATACTACAAATAATTTTAACGGTTCTCTCCGGGCTGTTTTGACAGATGTAACGTCAGGTACTCAAACTGTAATCTCAACGCTTACCGGCCAAACGATTTTTTCTTCAGGTTCTCTTAATTGTAATTTCGGTTCATTGATAACATGTCCTACCGGCACTTATACACTTGCCGTTCAACATCAGACCGGCGGGGTTGGCGCGTGGACTTATACCGGCAGCGATGCTTATGAAAACCCAATAATAGTGACTGTAATCAACGGAGTTGGTGTAAATACGCCATCTTCGGCTTCTGAGAAAATATCTGTTTTCCCAAATCCTTCAAAGGATTTTATAAACATTAAGATGGACGGCGTTGAAGTTAATCGCATAACCATCACTGATATCCTGGGCCACTTAGTGCAGAACCTTGCTACTGACAATACCCAATCAGTTATGACTTTACCTGTAAGCAGTTATGCCGCAGGTATTTATTTTGTGAATCTGTACACAGGCTCAGAAGTAGTAACCAAGAAAATTGTTATTACAAAATGAGAAAACTGATTGTTGTTTTTATTGCTATTCTCTTTTGTAAAGCGAATCCTGTATCAGCACAGGCATCGGCTGTTATGGCTATGCCGGATGTATTGATCTATAAGACAAAAGGTGATTACCGGAAACTTGTTCCGGTATTGCTTTCCCCGGATAAAAAAAGGGTTGTTTCCTACCCTGACCCTACTGACGTAATTGGAGGAAGCGGGCCTGAACCCGTCCAGTTACATAAAGGCTATCTTTTAGATAAAAGAGGTGTGGGTTGGAGCTCTGCTTTCATTAAGCTTACTTATGAAGAATATGGCAAACTGAAATCCCCCCCTTCTCCGGAGGAATTGTACAAAATGATCGTTGATAAAAACCCGCTGACCGAACTTTATGATTGTGGCCGCAGGGAACCAATGAATAACCAGGTACATCGTATGAATGATATGATAGATGAGGGGAAGATAAAAAAGAAATGTACCCCAATCAGAAAAGAGAACAATAAATTATAAACAGAAGTTATTAAGATAAGAAAACCGGCAATTTTCATTGCCGGTTTTTTTTATACCGTTCAGACTTCAAAAATATTCTTTGATATATCAATAGCACCGGACTTTAGGCTGTGGATTAAATAATAACATGCGTGCTTTAGCCGAAAAAATAATCAGGGTAATTTAAAAGTCTAAATGGTATTATACTGTAGCGTATTGTTTAAATTGAAACGGTCAGCAAGCCAGCTTTTATTTAACGGCACAAGCCATTTCTCAAACAAATCTGATTTGGCAGCTACCGACACATTACTGAATAACAAAGTTTCTTTATTGATGTATCCCCTGTCTATTGCATACTGTACCTGGCTATAAGGCAACATCTCCGCCTTGTTTTTTACAAGGAAGGTGATCATCATCCTGTCAAAAAAGTTGACGTCATATTGGCGCTCTATGCTTTTTATTACACGCACGGAGCTATCTGTGCTACAGCCGCCAATCATCTCCGTTGTTTCATCGGCAATGACTACAATAAACTGCCTGAAAAGCAACTTTGCCCAGCCCTTCACCGGTGCTCCATGGCTTTCCCATTGCATATAAAACTGGTATAGTTGTTCATTTATTTCTTTTTCTTCTTTTTCAATAAACGCACGGCTGCTTTGGTATATCCATACCCGTGAATTATCCGCAAAATCCTGCGGGATAATATCTTTTAATTCCTGAGTTTGCATAGTGCAAAGGTAAGAAGAATAATGGCTCAATTACAAAATGGATCAATTGCTCAATTAATGTGAAAATCTGAACGAATTATGGTAAGGATCAATTACGCACTTAATGTGTATTTTACCATTGAGCAATTAAGCTATTGCGCCATTACTGTAGTATTGGTATTCGGGTAATGGATTTTCAGCCATTCTTTCAGGCGGCTGGCCATATTCCTGTAGTTGCGCGATTGCGGGCTTATTGTCCATTTGGTGTTGATGAAATGACTGTTAATCAGAATGCATTTATCATTGGCAATAAATATCATTACTTCACGTTGCTCTGTATTACCTAACGGCCGGCTCAGTATCTGGAATACCTCCGGCGCCTGTGGATGGCGGTATAAATTCAATTGCTGCGACCTTAGGAACTCTTCTACCAACCGCATATTCTCATTGGCAAAAAATGGCGTACGAATGCTCTTAAACCTGAGTATATTATAATAACTATTCGCAACTCCGAAGATACCAAGTACAACAAAAACCATTGCAACCCATGTCATTACGTGTATATCAGTTTTGTGCAGGAATAAAGTAGAATAAATCATTCGCGACCCAAAAACCAAAAGGAAAAAGAGTGATATTGCAGGCAGTATCGTCATTTTACTAAAGGGATAACGCCTGTGCTTCCTGATAAATACGAGATCATCCAGCAGCTTGTTACTCCATTGCGGACCGGCATTGTTCCCTGGTAAGGCTTTCATATTACAAAGGTAATGCCTGTCATAATGAGTATATTAGTTTGAAGGTATATTTATTTGTCTTTTGAAAACTATTTTGAACTGACGGTCGTCAGATTAGGTTTTGAGTTTTTGTTTACTTTTGGGCCATGCGCTTACTTATTTCAAACATTAAACAGCTTTGGCAGACAGAGCCCGACTCGACTGATCTCCAAAAAGGGGAGGCGGTTTGGCGTACACGGGTTTACGGTAAGGACATGTCTGTACTTCCGCATATAGACAATGCATGGTTAATTTCGGAAGATGGTATAATACATAGCTATGGGGAGATGAGCACATTACCAGAGTCCCATGCGGATGAGACAATTGACGCTACCGGAAAAATGGTGTTGCCTGCCTGGTGCGACAGCCATACCCACCTTGTTTTTGCCACGCCAAGAGATGGTGAATTTGTGGACCGTATTAAGGGGCTTAGTTATGAGGATATAGCAAAGCGTGGAGGGGGAATCCTGAACTCAGCCCGTATGCTCAATGCTATGGGTGAAGAAGAACTCTATGACCAAAGCCTTGCCCGCCTGCATAATGTAATGGCCCGGGGCACAGGCGCCATCGAAATAAAAAGCGGTTATGGACTATGCCTTGAAGGAGAACTGAAAATGCTCCGCGTCATTCGAAGGCTGAAAGAAAATGCGGGTATCCCGGTTAAAGCATCATTTTTGGCGGCCCACGCTTTTCCTGATGAATACAAGCAAAATAAAGAAGGTTATTTAAAATTGATAACAGACCAGATGCTCCCTCGTGTAGCAGGCGAGGGGCTGGCCGATTATATGGATGTTTTTTGTGAAGATGGTTTTTTTGGTGTAACGGAAACAGAGCGTCTTTTGGAAGCAGGGTGGAAATATGGCCTCAAACCCAAAATACATGCTAACCAGCTTCATTACTCAGGCGGGGTGCAGGTAGGTGTGCATCAGAATGCATTAAGTGTGGATCACCTGGAGTGCATAGGAGATGCGGAAATTTTAGTACTGAAAGGCAGTGATACTATACCAACCATACTACCGGGGGCTGCATTCTTCCTCGGTATGCATTACCAGCCGGCACGCAAGTTGATTGACGCCGGACTTCCCTTATGCCTCGCCACCGATTACAATCCGGGGTCCTGTCCTTCGGGCAATGTACCCTTGCTGCTATCTATAGCCTGTACTCAACTGAAGATGACGCCTGAAGAGGCTATAAATGCAGTTACCATAAACGGAGCGGCGGCCATTGAACTGGAACACGTTATGGGAACAATAAAGACCGGGAAAAAAGCAAGCCTCATCATCACTAAGCAAATACCTTCTTTGGCCTATATTCCTTATGATTACGGAAATAACAATATTGAAAGGCTGATTTTGTAACTGCTTCGAACTAAAATTGATTTACCATTCTGAAATACAATTTCTGCATTATTAAAATAATGCATTAAACAAAAAAAATGCAAATTAGATTTACTGAACCCTGATATGGCTTCGGCGAAGGCATATGCAACATAACTTTTTTATACCTTTCTAAACAATCAATTCCCAAAAAAGACTAATTTTAGAAATGAAGATTGCTATAATCGGCGCCGGCGCCGCGGGTTGTTTTGCGGCAGCAAATATTCCTTACCGGCCAGACCTGGAAGTAGCGGTATTTGAAAAAACGGGTAAAGTATTGCAAAAGGTAAAAGTATCCGGAGGTGGCAGATGCAATGTGACTCATGAATGTTTCGATATACCCGAACTTATTACGAGTTACCCAAGGGGTAAGCAGCTATTGAAAAAAACGCTTTATCAATTTGGCCCGCGGCAAACTATTGACTGGTTTGGACAAAGAGGCGTGAAACTGAAAACGGAAACTGATGGGCGTATATTTCCTGTAACCGATGACTCTCAAACAATAATTGACTGTATCTGGCAGGAAATGATGCACAATAAGGTACAGGTGTATTATCATAAATCGGTAGAGTCGATCGCGTTTGTACCAGCCCACCCTGACCGGTTTGTAATAAGTTTTAATGATAAATCAGTTTATGAAGCAGATAAGGTATTAATAGCTACCGGAGGATTTCCGAAGGCTGAACAATATAAATGGATAGAAACCTTAGGGCATACTATACAGACACCGGTGCCTTCGCTTTTCACATTCAATATACCCAAACATCCTGTCACGGAACTAATGGGCGTAAGTGTTCCTGATGCAACGATAAAAATCATTGGTACAAAAATCACGCAATCAGGGGCTTTATTGATTACACATTGGGGAATGAGCGGCCCTGCGGTATTAAAGACCAGTGCAATTGCTGCCCGGGAACTTGCTGACCGTAATTATGAGTTTCAAATAATGGTAAACTGGCTGAATGATGGTAAAGATGTGGAGATGAAAGGTACCCTTCTGCAATTACGGAAAGAACAGGGCAGGCAATTGGTACAAAACAAAAACCCATTCAACCTGCCAAAGAGATTGTGGGAATATCAATTGCAGCAATGTGGTATAAAAGAAGATATCCGTTGGGGCGACCTTCCCGCAAACGCGCAGAATAAATTGACAGAACACTTATTGCGGGATACTTACAGTGTAAAAGGCAAAACTACTTTTAAAGAAGAGTTTGTAACATGCGGAGGGGTGAACCTTGCAGAGATAGACCCTCAAACCATGCAAAGCAGGATTGTACCCGGTTTATATTTTGCAGGAGAGATAGTGGATGCAGATGGCATTACCGGTGGTTATAACTTCCAGCATGCATGGAGCAGCGGATGGATAGCGGCAAAGAGTATGGCGGGGGAAGTCAAAAGTTAAAAGTTAAAGGTTAAAAGTAAAAAGCAACGAATACACTTCGAATTTTCTACTATTTGTACCATTTGTTGACTGTAAAAATTGAGCAATAATTAAAAACATTCAATTCCATATCTTCGCTATTTTTGGCTTTTGGCTTTTGAATTTTGAATTTTGAATTTTGACTTAATTATGAATATAGCTTTGATCGGTTATGGTAAAATGGGACAGGCCATAGAGCAGATAGCCCTTAAACGCGGCCATAATATTACCTTGCGCATTACCTCTGCCAACAGGCATGAAATGACTACAGAACAATTGCGGACTACAGATGTGGCTATAGAGTTTACCCGGCCTGAATATGCAAAGGAAAATGTACTGCAATGCCTTTCCTCCGGAGTAAATGTAGTCTGCGGCACAACAGGCTGGAATGAGCATTTACGGGATGCCGAAACAGTTGCCCTGGAGCAAAAAGTGGCATTCTTACACGCATCTAATTTCAGTATTGGAGTAAATATATTTTTTGAAGTGAATAAGCTGCTTGCCTCATTAATGAACGGGCATACTGAATATTGCGTCAGAATAGAAGAAACGCACCATACTCAAAAAAAAGACGCTCCAAGCGGAACAGCCATTACGCTTGCCGGACAAATAATTGAAAATCTTACAAGCAAAAAGAAATGGGCCTTAAACGATTTCAATGAGCAGGATGCTGTGCCCATATTGACATACCGGATAAATGATGTACCGGGTACTCATAAAATAGCTTATTCATCCTCCATTGATGATATTGAAATTATCCATACTGCCCACAACCGCGAAGGTTTCGCGCTTGGTGCGGTCATGGCTGCGGAGTTTATTTCCGGTAAGCAAGGCGTATTTTCAATGAAAGATGTACTGGGGATAAAATAGTTGGCATTTATTTATACTTTTGATAAACAACGGATCTTATGAAAAAATTGAAACGATTGGTTGCATTTGCATCTATTACGGTTTTTATAGCCATCTGCGGTTGCAAGGAAGAAGTTGCAATAACTATGGAGCAGGTTACTCAGATCGAGGACAGCATTCCGAAAGCAATACCAACAACATCTACTATGAACATATTTGTGGTGAATAACTCTGAGCTGAAAATAGTGATCGGTGATACCCGTTTCTATAACGCAGACCCGGTAATAAAGCAGGAAAAAGCCAACCAGGTAGGGTTAATGGCACTTAAGGTTTTAGGCCCTGGCATCACAAAGGGTAAACTAATCATAACAAAAAATGTTGTGGATAAACTGGAAAATCCCAATGATGGTATCAGCACTGACATGAACATTGACAGCCTGAAAAAGGTCGTTTTTCCGGCTAAATAATCCTATTAGCGGCAATTTTCCTTTATAGCTTCATAAGCATCTTTATCTCCTGATTGCAAGGCTTTATTCAGATCTAAACAACCACCATCTTTTTGGTTTAATATGATTCTTGTAAGCCCTCTGTTGTAATATGCATCTGCATATTCAGGGTTAATAGCTATCGCCTTACTATAGTCTGCAATTGCTCCTTTGTGGTCTAGTATGTGATCTTTTGCAAGCCCTCTGTTATTATAAGCTTCCACATAATTACTATCAATTCTGATTGCCATACTATAATCAGCTAATGCTCCCTGGTAATCAAGCAGATTATCTTTTGCAACGCCCCTGTTACAATAGGCTTCTGCTGCATAATCAGGACTAATCTTTATTGCCATATTATAGTCCTCAATGGCTCCATCGTAATCTTCATCGTCATCTTTTACAATTCCCCTGTTGTTGTAAGCAGCTTCATTTTCCGGATTAATCTCTATTGCCTTATTATAATCTGCAATTGCTCCCTTGTAGTCTTTTAGCCTTTTTTTTGCAAGCCCTCTTTCGTTATAAGCATCCGCATCTTTAGGATTAATTTCTATTACCTTATTAAAGTCTGCAATTGCCCCCTGGTAATCTTTCAGGTCATCTTTTGCTCTGCCTCTGTTATAATAAGCATCAGCATCTTCAGGATTCATCATTATTACCTTACTGTAGTCTGCAATAGCTCCCTGGTAGTCTTTTAGAGCTTTTTTTGCATGCCCCCGGTTATACCAGGCATCCGTATCATCCGGATTCATCATTATTACCTTACAGAAGTCAGCTATTGCTCCCTGGTAGTCTTTCAGGTCTTTTTTTGCAAGCCCTCTGTTATAATATGCATCCGTATCATTGGGATCATTTTCTATTGCTTTGTCATAGCCAGCTATCTCTTTTTGATAGTTGTTTTGAAAACTATCTGTTATTACTTCTTTGCGGGAATAAGTATAGTCCGTGTCAACCTGTGTGTTACAAGCTGAAACAAAAACTGAACAAAGAAATAAAAGAAGGAGTGTCTTTTTCATAAAATGAAAATACAATGCAGAAACATAATAATGAAGATAAATAATTAAAGCTATAATGGGGTTTCCAACTTAAACTTAGTTTGTGTATTCATTGACAATATTTTTTTATTGCTTTTTCAGCGTCTTCGCTCCCTAATTCAAGTGCTCTTTTAAAGTCCTGACATGCACTGTCTTTTTGTTTTAATGCTATTTTTGCAATTCCTCTGTTATAGTAGGCATCTACATATTTAGGACTAATATATATCGCCTTATTAAAGTCCGCAATTGCTTCATTAAAATTAAATATATAAAATTTTGAAATCCCTATCCAAATATAATAAACGGCATCTTTAGGATTAATCTCTATTGCATTATTAAAGTCAGTAATTGCTCCATTATAATCTTCCAAATGAAATTTTGTGGTTCCTCTATTAAAATAATATTCCGGAATTTTAGGATTAAGCTCAATTGCCATGCTAAAATCTGATATTGCTCCCGTAGAATCTTGTAATGTTGCTCTGGTAACTCCCCTATTGTTGTATGCTTCTGAATGTTTAGGGTTAATTTCAATAGCCTTACTATAATCCAAAAATGCGCCTTTGAAATCTTTTAATTCACCTCTTGAAATCCCCCTATTATTATAAGCTTTAGCGTTATTAGAATCAATATCAATAGCATTAGAATAGTCTGCAATTGCGCCTTCATTGTCTTCTAATCCATATTTTGCGTTTCCTCTGTTGTAGTACGCATCTTCGTAATTATGCCTAAAATTTATCGCCTTATCATAAGCGGTAATTGCCCCCTGGTAGTCTTTCAGTTTTGCCTTTGAATTCCCAATCTTATTATACTTATTTGCTACTAATTTGCATGCGGTGCAAATTAACAAACAAACATAAATGAGCAGTAGTATCTTTTTCAATGGATGTAATATTCATAAACTGACTAGCAAATAACCCTTAAACCTGATTTACAGAGTTTCTTGGACTACTATAAAGTGATTAATGCAAAAGCCCTGAGTAAAAAAATAAAAATGGACAAAAAACTTTTGTCACAATACATGAACGGCGAGAAAATACCTTCCGCAACCCAAACCAAACGAATTTTCAAAGGTGTTCAGCAAATGGGTAAAGAACTCGCGTCCATCCAGTATTTTTTGTAGCTATTTTCACACATGGCAAAATAATCATACAGAAATCCACAATGCGACTGAAACAAAATAATAAATTTCGAAGCTCTGAAACGCAGCCTGTTGCCAACTGTAAATGACTATGCCACCATAAAGTTACATAACTTAAACAGCACCCTGGCGCCTACTATTGCATCTATACCATCGCCCGTATGCTCGCCACCTGATACTTCATTTAGGTCAAAACCTATTATCTCTTTGCCGGATGCGTGTAATAGCTTAAAGAGGTAAAATATCTGGTCCGTCTCAAAGCCGCCCGGTACCGGAGTGCCGGTGCTGGGGCAAAGCTTGGGGTCGAGTCCGTCAATGTCGAAACTGATATAAACTTTCTGAGGTAGCGTATCAATTATCTTAGCACATATTTCCTTCCAGGTAACGCCTTCATATTGCTGCGCCTTTATGTCTTTGTCGAAGAACGTAGTAATGCGCCCATTACTTTGCTTAATCATTTCCAATTCTTCGCTGCAATAATCGCGAACGCCCACCTGTACTATTTTTTTTACCTGTGGTATCTGCTGCAATACATTATACATGATGGAGGCATGTGAATAAGTGAAGTCTTCGTAAGCAATGCGCAGGTCGGCATGGGCGTCAATCTGCAGTATCCCGAAATCCGGATGTATGTCAGAGAGCGCTTTGATAAATCCCAATGGCGTACTATGGTCGCCACCTATCAGCCCAACTTTTTTTCCGGATTTCAGCAGGTTGCAGGTCATTGTATATACCCAGTTGAGCAGCATTTTGCCACCTTCATTTATATCATTCAGTTTCTGGCTTAATTGTTCATTCTCCGCAATTACTCCTCCGTCAATCATATTGGAAAGAATGAGCTCCGCACACTGGCGGAGATAATCGCTCTTCGTACGGATGTTACGGTCAACGGGAAGCATATAAAAACCTTTCTTCCAGCCGTCTTCCACATCAGGGTCGTACAGATCAACCTGCATGGCTGCGTGGAAAATTTTCTCTGGCCCCCGTGCAGTGCCTGCCCTGTATGAAACGGTTACCTCCCAGGGGACAGGGAGTAGTATCAATTGAGCTTCCTCCTCATTAAAAGGAAGCCCGAAAATATTGTTTGATTTCAGCCCTACTGAATTAGGGTCAAAGTTTGTGATATCCGACATGAGCGCAAAAGTAAGTTAAAAGGGTTAATTGGGTTAAAGGGTTTATTGGTTCAAGATATCGGGTATTGTTCCCTGATTGCGGCGAGTCCTGAAAGGAGACTGCTCACCTGAGACGGGAAAGACCTGGCCGGGATGGAGAGTAAAGCTATAAACCAACGCGCTCACAATCCCATTTTTTGGTTTGATTTGAAAAAAATGTTATTTTTGCTACTATGAATATTCAAGCTGAAAAAATTGAGTTGATCAGGCTGATTACTGAGGTAAACAGTGAACAATTGCTGAAGAAAATAAGGGGTATTCTGACATCACAAAAACAAATGGATGAAACGGATAAGATTATGTCCAATCCTGCAATGGTAAAACGTTTGGAAGAAAGCAGGCAGCAAATGAAGGAGGGGATGGGTAAAAAGGTTTCATTGGATGACATATGGAAGTAATTTTCACGCCTCATGCAATAGAGGACCTTAATTACTGGAAACAAAACCATGAAAACAAAATACTGCATCGTATCAGGTTGTTAATAGAAAATATTCAACAAGACCCTTTTCATGGAATTGGCAAACCTGAACCGTTAAAACATGATTTCGCAGGCATGTGGTCAAGGCGCATCAACCGGACGCACCGGATAATTTATGAAGTTACCGGCAAGACTATTATCATACATGCTTTGAGAGAGCATTATTAATTCCGATCTCAAAATCATTTCGGTCCAGGTTTCAGTAATGGTGGGTAACACTTGTTATGTGTTACGGATTGTTACGGATTTTATGAATTATTCAGCTTTAGTTCCCCGATTGCAGCGAGTCCCGAAAAGGAGACTGGGATGGAAGTGCGCATATAGCTACTGCTTTACAAACTTTCTGACAACAGTTCCTTTTTCGCCTGTCAAAGTAATGTAATAAAGCCCGGCGGGCAACATTTTTACATTCACTTTTGTTTGTGTTGAATTAAGTTGCTGTTGCAAATATACCTGTCCTATACTATTAGAAACGGAGCAGGAACCGTATGCATCCCTATCAATCTTTATGGCGAGTTCATCGGCTGAAGGGTTGGGGTATATCTCCACCAGTGACTTGCTGTCAGTAGCAGTATTACTGACAGACAAAGGACAATCAGTAATATTCTCAACTGTATTGGTGAGCACCACAGGATTAATATCAAAAAAGATACCTGCATGGTTGAATATGGTGGTGCCGGATGGCAAACCCAGCCTTGTATTGATACTGAAAATTACTGCACCATCACATTGCCCATGATGAGAGCTGTCTAATAAATTAATTCCCGGGAAATCAAATTTTAAGATATTCTGCCCTGTATTGCTGTGCAATTTTGTTGTGTACATTTCAGCAGAACCCATTACAATGTTCATTGTGGAGGGGTCAACATTATCTGATAAAGTGTCCATGACATAAATATTAAAAGCCGTATCATTCCCGGTATTCTCAAAATGAATTGTGTATTGCAATTGAGTGGTACCGGCTCCGGGAGAAATGCAGCCAGCAGGACTTACGAACATTTCATTTGGGTCATATCCTGACCGTACTGTATCAATAATAGTCTGAGTATTGTTTGTGGTATCTACATCTCCTGCAAATGGAGTAATAGTATAGTATGAGTGAACAGTATCACCGGGTGTTAAATAACCAATAGCAGTGTTATACGTAAGAGTGTAATAAAATTTCGCGGGAGAGACAGAATTGCTTATCCCAGATATATCCCAGGTCAGCATATTTGTTGAGATAGTAGATGGAATAGGGTGTGCATAAGAATAAGTACATTTCGTGCTGAAATGTAAGATAACTGTAGCTAATGGAACATAGCAAGATGAATTTTATATATATATGTATCCGGCCTGCGAGTGAATGCCGGTACCCAGTGCAACTGCATTAAGAGAATAATCGAAAACGCCCGTTGGTGAGGTGCAGGAAAAACCAAAATACTTTGAATTATTTGCAGTTGCAAATAAAGTATCTGTGATAATGGATATGGGACAAGTAGTCATTATGCCTTTCGGTATTGATAATAATCTAAAGGAATAGATATCTCCGGGAACACCATAAGCATTGTAATAAAACCCGCTGGTAGCAGAAATAGTGTTAATTGGTAATCCATTTGAATCAACTTCTGTTGTCACATTATTAAAAATAAATGGTTCGGCACTATCTTTAATACAATTACCATTAGCATCGAAAAAAAACTTTATTGTTAATGTTTGACATGATGTAAATTGATGTGAATAGGTAACAGAGTCAACCGCAACTGTGCCATTATACAAAACGTGCTTTATGGTATAAATACCGGATGATGCATAAGGTTTATACAAATTAGCCATGCCCACGGAACCAATTAATGAAATCGGAGAATCTACAATTAAACCATGGTCAAAATAAGTTTTTACATGCTGGCCAGTGTGATAAGAATGTGGAACCACCTGGAATTGTATGCCGTAACAATCATTGTTAAAATAGACAGAGAAACTGTCCTTTATTAATGGTGGGGTAGCGGTTACTTTTCGGATTCGCTGATTTGATTTGTCGGAAAAATACAGATTGTTGAGATTATCGATGGTCACACCATCGGGACTGTATAATTTTGCGGCAGTAGCCAACCCTCCGTCTCCGCCATAGCCAACAGAACCATTTCCGGCATAAGTAGTGATAATGCCGGTTGTTAATATTTTTCTTATTCTTTGGTTGCCACTTTCCGCAATATACATATTGCCAGTGGCATCAATAGCCAAACCCTGAGGCCCATTCAAAGTAGCGGCAGTTGCAGGCCCACCGTCCCCACTATATCCACTTGTTCCATATCCAGCTATGGTTGTAATAATACCTGCAGTATTTACTTCCCTGACGCAATTGTTTAAATTATCGCTAATATAAACATTGCCCGCCCCATCAACTAATAAGCCACGTGGACTATTTAATTTTGCATTGGTGGCAGGCCCGCCATCACCCGTAAACCCAGCAACACCAGTACCTGCGAAGGCTGAAATATAGCCGGATGGATTTACTTTCCTTACTCTGTTATTATTCTGGTCAGAAATATACAAATTTCCTGTAGCATCTGTTGCAACTGCGGAAGGGCCATAAAATTGTGCAGCAGTAGCTGGTCCGCCATCCCCCAGATTACCAACAGCTCCTGTGCCTGCATAAGTAGTGATAATGCCTGACGGGCTTACTTTCCTGATACGTTGATTACTTTCATCCGCAATATATACATTACCGCTTCCATCCACAGCAACACCAGTTGGTAAAGACAAATTTGCCGCAGTTGCCACACCGCCGTCGCCACTGTAGCCCGCAACACCATTGCCGGCAAAAGTCGTGATCATACCTGAAGGATCCACCTTTCTAATCCTGTTATTACCGCCGTCAGCAATATATAAATTACCTATAGCGTCAAAAGCCAGGCCTGAAGGAATATTTACCATTGCAGAAATGGCGGCCCAACCATCGCCCCTATAACCGGAAGTGCCGGTACCTGCTATTGTTGAAATAATTTGTCCGCTTGCAAAGAAGGGTAACAAAAAAGCAAGCAGAAATATCTTTTTCATAGGTAAGTTATTATATAATAAAGGTAATAACTTTATTAAGGGCATCTCTAAAAACTACTTATTTTTCCTGAATAAATTTTATGAGTGATTTTATTTTATGTTTGTATTCTTTACATTTTTAAAATTTATATTTAAAATTGATTTTTGTTTCAAATTTTCAATTGCTTTTTCATTATA
>CAISOH010000047.1 GCA_903887005.1 uncultured Bacteroidota bacterium
ACCATAATTATTGCCGCAATAAAACAAAAATGTATTTTCCTTGGTGTGCAAAATTTCCGGTGCACATATCATTTCAGAATCCCATCCGCTGTCCGACAAGCCCAAACCTACTTCAGCATCTTTTCTTTCCCAATCCAATTTATTATTTGAAACGGCATAACCAATTAGGTATTTACCACTATTTCCAAAAGAATCTATGCCTGGCCGCACAGAGTACCACATATGATATTTTTCATTTATTTTACGTACGCATGATGTGGCCGTCGCTTCATTATAATTATTTTTATTAACACATATATTATCTATAAAGTCCCAATCCATTCCGTTAATTGAAGACGCATATCTTATGTCATAAGTTGGCCTATACCCTTTGTTTGTTTTAATCCATTCATTGTAATGGGTATACCACATATGAAACTTGCCATCTTCAAAAATAGTAGTTACATTTCCTATGCCAAATGGCGCAAATCTATTAAGGCCAATAATAGGACCATCACTGATTTTTGAAAAAATAACACCATCATCACTTAAAGCTAATCCTATCCTGTTAACGTATGGTGTATTTTCAGTTCTCTGCCAGCCAACATAATACATATAATATTTATTATTATACAGCATTACATTTACGACCATTGTTCCATGTTCATCAAATGTGCCGGGCAACCCCATTTCCAAAAGTGGTTTATTGTGGAGGTAAAGCACTTTCCCGGGATCTTGTTTATCGCAATCTAAAAATGAAACAAAAGTTCTGAAAATGCCATTTTCATCAATTTTACTACGGGTTGTAAAAAAAACTCTAATACAGGAATCCATTTCGATAGAAGAAACAGGACAAGCATAATAATGCATCCATTCATAATTTCCTTCAGGTTTAAATATGGCTCCCATTTTAATGTAATCCATCTATTAATATTTATTTATTAATTTTTTACTACCGAATTTATGGCTTTATTTTTAAGGTACAAAGATAAAAATGTATATTCTTTCGATATTTCAAAGCCAGATGCTAAAGCACCTTTATAGGATCCCAAATTATCTTTATAGCAGTCCCATAATCCAATAAAACCTCTTTGCAGGCACATATTTACATAGGTTCCTGCAGCATACTTAGCTATTCCCTTACCCCGGTAATCCGGATTAGTAAAGATTTCAAGTTCCGCAATATTATCGACAACACAAGTTGTTGAGCAGACTGATATTGGTTCCCTGTTTGCATTGTAAACGATAACTCCAAATCCATCTTTTAAATATTGTGTTTCAGAATCCCACCATTTAATAACAAAATCGGGACCCATCTTTTTTAAATCATCAATATTGTGCGCATTTATCTCTTCTACCCTTATTGGTTGTAATTCAATTGGAATTGAAGGAAGTATGTTAGTGTTTTTATTATATTTAAACTGACACCTGTTCCTTAACTTGAAACCTACGTTATCATTAATACTTAATTTATTTAATAATTTTGGCCCTGGGCAAAAAACATGAAAATATTCTGGTAATATTGGTTCAGTCCTAAAAAAATCTAATAATTTTTCATATTCATTAAAATCATGGTGAGTAAATAAATGAGCAAATCCAGGTTTATTAATAACAAATATCACTTTTGGATTTTCCATATCATCAATAAAAATATGCCCTGATTGCAATTGTAAACAAACGGCATGTATCATTGGGAATACGGCGAAGTTGGGATATTTTAGCAATAAATCATAATTCTTAGGTGCTAATTTATGCAACATTTTATAAATTTGAAAAACTAGAAAATTTCAAAAATTGTTTTGAATTTAACTTTATTGGCTTATTGCTCTCTGCGATTATTACTCTGCCATTTTCTAGATTTTTGGTAACTAATGTATTTGCGCCGATAAACGCTTCATCACCAATTACTACGCTATGCCCTAAAGTGCTGTTAATTGCAAAAAAACAATTATTACCTATTATTACATTCCCTGATATATTAGTTGCTGAAGTAAACCAGTTATGGCTTCCTATTTTACAATGATGTCCAATCACTACTCCACTCCATACGAACACATCATCGCCCAGCACTACACGTGGATGAATGCATACATTATTCATTATAAAACAATTTTTTCCGTATACTAAGTCTTTGGGTATTCCTGCTTGCGGATGAACATAAGAAATTATCTCGTAGCCTTTCCCTTCAGCTTCTTTCATTTTCGCTGCTCTCATTGTATTAAGGTCATGATAACCAACAGCTACAAACATCGAATATTTTTCCGGAGGATAATTTTTTTCAATCTCCTCAAATGCAACAACAGGCAGTCCATTAAATTCAGCATCTGTCATATATTCCCTATCCACAGTAAATGCCCGTACAGGCAATCCGCTTTCCTCACGCATATAAAACTGTATCACGTCAGCAATTTTGCCAATACCGAAAATGATAATCTCCTTTTTCATGTGGTTTCTTTTAAAGCCTTTAAAGCTACCCTGTCTATTTTGCCATTTTTATTTTTAGGAAGGTATTCCATAACAAACAATTTACGAGGTACCATATAGTCAGGAACTAATTGTTTAAGGTCGGCAATCACTTGGTTTTCTGTCATTGTAACTGATGTGGAAACGAAAGAAACTATCTGCCCAAAGGAATCATTGATACGCTCATAAATAACGGCTGCTTCATTTACATAATACAGGGTATTAAGCATCGATTCTATTTCTTCCAGCTCTATACGATAACCCATATGTTTGATCTGGTTATCTACCCTGCCTTTAAAATGTAAGCGTCCGGCTTCATCAACCTGTACCAAATCGCCGGATTTATATACAATTTCTTTATAAGCAGAGTTCAATGGGTTTTGAATAAATGATTTTTCAGTACGTTCATTGTCATTATAATAACCTGCACCAACATTAGGGCCTTTAATGCAAAGCTCTCCAAAATCATTTGGTTCATTTGAATTGATGAGTATATAATCAAAATTTGGGGCTAGACATCCTAAAGGAGCAAGGCTATTCATGTCTTCAAAGTCCATATCCGATATTAAATGCGATGAACAAATGCAGGTGCATTCCGTTGGTCCATATACGTTATATAACTTTGCGATTGCGCCGTACATTTCATACAGCTTTTTTAGCTTTAGTTTCGGGAAGCCTTCTCCACCAAAAATGAACCTATTCATGGATGGCAGGCTACTTGCATCAAGGGCTTTTGTGGTCATCAGGTACACCAGCAAAGAAGGTACTGAAAACCAACTGGTACATTCCGCTTTGGCAACTGTTTTTACTAAATTAAATGGATCGTGTGTTATATCATTAGTAAGCGGAACTAACTGAGCGCCTGAGAACAAAGTAACATAAAAATCAAAAACCGAATTATCAAAATAAATAGGATTTGCATTCGTGCAAATATCTTCAGGTGTTATGCTGTAGGTACTTTGCCCCCATAAGATAAAATTGATAAGGTTTGCGTGCGTAATTACCGCTCCTTTCGGAAAACCTGTTGACCCTGAAGTAAACATGATATAGGCGGCATCAGCGCCTGTGACATTATTGGTAACAGTGGGTAAAGCGCTACCATTTTTATTTAACTCTTTTTCAAAATTATCATAAAGGTTTACTGATCTTATCCCTAGTTTCGCAATACTTTTTTGCATTTCAAACTCTACATCAAAAATCAACAATTTGGGTTCGCATCGCTCTATAATCTTTTTTATTCTTTGGAAAGGAGAAGTAAGATCAAGATTAGTATATATAATCCCAGTCTTTAACGCCGCCAGCATACAAGCATATCCTAATGGAGATTTGTTATTAAATATCCCGACCACATCTCCTTTTTGTAATCCTTTCTCTATAAAAAAATAAGCTATTTTATTTGACAAAGTTTCCAACTCAGAAAAACTCATTGTTCCCCCATCAGGGTATTTCAAAGCAATCCGGTCAAAATTATCTACGGATACTTTTGAAAAAAAATTGCCTAAATTGTATATGTACTGGTGCATTTATTAATATACTAAAGTTTAAGCCCGCCATCTAAGTTCAAAATAGTGCCATTATAGAAGTCATTTTCAATAACAAAAATGACAGCTTGTAGTATTTCTTCAGTTTTGCCCATTCGGCCCAATGGAGTTGCATTTTTATATTCCTTTATTTTCGTCTCGTTCAGCGCCGCTCTGGTTGATGGTGTATCTATGAAACCTGGAGCAATTGCTACGCAACGAATTCCAAACATGCCTAACTCTTTACTCCAGGTTAAGGTCAGTGCATTAAGAGCAGCTTTTGAAGCCGAATAAGCTGATTGGCCTGAATTACCGTAAGAGGAAATGGAACTAATATTAATTATTACGCCTTTACTCCTTGATTTTACCATTTTTTCAGCAACATTTACTGTAACATAAAAAACAGCATTGAGATTTATATCTATGGTTTTGTGCCAGCTTTCAAGACTGTGCCTTGCATCATCGCCTTTCAATATATTGACGAGTGGTTCACTGTGAATAATACCGGCATTGTTGATAAGTACATGCAATTTGCCATATTCTTTAAAAATATGATCTACTAAAACTACTACTTCCTGATAGTCAGTCAGGTCTGCTGTAAAACATTTTATGCTAGGACATTCTGAGAATAGTTGTTCCAGCAATTCAGCATTTTTATCCACAACTATAATGCGAGATGCTTTATCAACCAAGTGTATGGCCATTGCTTTACCAAGACCACTTGCACCACCTGTGATCAATATGTTGACTGTCTCCAGTTTCATACTTTCTTTCCCTTTTCAGCTATAACCTTTTTAATATCTCCTATGGTTTGCATAGTCATAATATCATTTCCGGTAAACTCTACATCCAGGTGTTCTTCTACTCTGGTAATAAATAGCATGTGTGCCATTGATTCCCATTCGTCAAGGGAATTAAGTACCACATCATCTTTTTGGTCTGCTTCTTTAAGGGAGAAAGATTCCTTTATTATTTCCGCTAATGTCATTTTTTTTATATTAATAAAACTATTCTAAATGGTAAGCCGGTAAAAATTTACTGACTATTTCTTCTTTTTCATTAAACATTAAGATATCAATAATTGACAAACAAGGTACAAATTCATTTTTATACTGCATATATTCATATTTTTCGGAAATAAGAAAATTTAGATTAATTCCTTTTGATCCATAATATTCTTTAGTATAAATTTCACGGCCACCAGACGCATTTATATAATGGTTTATTCCTTCAATATGACATATATCTATTAACCTGTCTGCTTTTTTTAATTCCCGGTTGTTATATTCCATCGAGCTTATTTTGAATGCTCTCTCAAGCCCTAAATATTTACAAATTTTCAAAACGCTGTCAATAGCCATATCTGCTATAGATGACCCGGGTTCTATTTCGAATATTGATTCTATAATTGGAAATACATTTACAAAATGAGGCGCCCTTTTATATGCCGCCTGGATAGTTAATAGCGTTTTCTGAAAATTTTTAGGATCATCAAGCACTTGAATATCTTTAATCAGTTTATTTTGACTTGCATCCTTGCAGGATATTGTAATAAGCTGATCCTTGCTATTCAAAAGTACTCTGTTTCTGTTTATCCAACCACGGTTTATGAAATTAACATCGTCATAAAAAACGAACGTATCAGATGCATAAATTAATTGGAAATAGCCTATATATGGAAATAGGTATGGCTGCATGATTGCAATGCTCATAAATCAATTATTTTGGACCCTAAGCAAAAGCCTCGCAATAAAACCAATTTCTTCTGTCTTTAAGCTATGATACATGGGCAGGCAAAGTACTCTTTTGCATATATCCTCAGCAACAGGCACGTCATATTTTTTTACAAATTGCAACGTTGATAAACTGGGATAAAAATACCTTCTTGGGTAAATCCAGTTTCCATTAAGTTCCTCTAAGCTTTTTAGTAACTGTTCTGATGTTTCAAAAATAATAGGATAATAAGAAAAATTCCATTCTGCACCTTGCTGAATTTTCTGTTTTTCTATTTTCAAAGTTTCTAATGCAGCGTCATATGCCTGGGCCTGTTTTTTACGGGAACGCAGAATTTCGTCAATGCTTTTCAGATTTAATAGGCCCATTGCAGCATGAAATTCCGAACTCCTGCCATTAATACCTACACATGCAAATGTATCGTTGGTATCATGCCCGAAATTCCTCAAAAAAACCATTTTTTTCAGTAATTCAGCCTGGTTAGTAAAAACAGCTCCACCTTCAATAGTATGAAATAATTTAGTGGCATGAAAACTGGTAGTGCTTATGTCTCCATAATCAAAAACTGATTTACCTTTGTATTTAGTTCCAAAACAATGTGCCGCATCATATATAACTTTTAAATTGTGCTTTTTAGCTATTTCACCAATTGCGTTTATATCACATGGATTTCCAAACACATGGGTTGCAAGAATCGCAGACGTTTTTTCAGTGATGGCTGCTTCAATCAATTGCGGATTTATGTTAAGTGTATTTTTATCAATATCTACAAATACGGGCTTACAGCCCTCCCATAATATCGAAGAAGTAGTAGCAATATAAGAAAATGGCGTAGTAATTATTTCCCCATTTAGTTCTAATGCCTTTATAGCTATTTGCAATGCAATTGTGCCATTACCAAGAAACAATAAATGTTTTGTACCTAGATATTCCTTAAGTCTTAACTCAAGATCATTTACCAATGGGCCGTTATTGGTAAGCCAACACCTTTCCCAAATACCTCTCAGGTATTCAAAATATTCTTCGATATCCGGAAGAAATGGCTTAGTTACATTAATCATTTTGTATTTCTATTTGCCAATTAAGTAATGGTTTCACTATGCCTTCTTTATTTCCAATAAATCCAAATGCTTGAATTTTCTGAATGACTTCAAATGTCAATACATCTTTATATCCACATGCAATAGATCCTTTATTTCGCACAAAAAGAAGCTTTTTTACCGTATAAGTACCTTCATTTAACAGGTTCTCGGGTATTATTACTTTTGCTTTGTAGTAACCACTCTTTTGATTTATATTATTTTCTGTAGCCGTTGTACCAACAAAAACAAAATTATTCATTTCATCAAAAAGATAAAAAGTCACATCATATTGTTGTATAATGCCAATCCCAAGATTTAAAAATTCAAATTCCATTTCAACTTGTTCTCCCACACAAAAATTACCACTTTTTGGCGCTCTTATTATTGCACCTAATAATTTTACCTCATTATTTCCCGGAGCATTTTCAATCTGCCATGTTTGTCCTAAATTTGTTTTAGCATAAATACTCAAATATTCATTTACAATATCATTAACATTTCCTGTATTTTTTAAAGCTCCGTTTTGTAAAAGAATTGCTTTCGTACAAAAGCTTTGCACAGCAGTCATATTATGACTAACAAATAATACAGTTCTTCCTTCAAACTTGCTAGCATCTTCCATTTTTCCCAGACATTTCTTCTGAAATTCAGCATCTCCAACTGCAAGAACCTCATCTATAATTAATATGTCAGGCTCAAGATTAGCAGCAACGGCAAATGCCAACCTCACATACATACCAGATGAATAACGTTTTACTGGTGTGTCTATATATCTTTCAACACCCGAAAAATCCACAATATCATCAAACTTTCTTTTTATCTCTTCTTTCCTCATACCTAAAATAGCACCATTCAGAAAAATATTTTCTCTGCCTGTCAATTCAGGATGAAAACCGGTACCAACTTCTAATAAACTGGAAATCCTTCCCCTTGCCAAAATATTTCCGGTTGTTGGGGCCGTAATCTGACTTAATAACTTTAATAAAGTGCTTTTGCCTGCGCCATTCTTACCAATGATGCCAACGGCATCTCCCTTATTAATTTCAAAATTTATATCTTTTAATGCCCAAACAATATCACTCTTACCTTTTATTGTACGGTCATTCACCTCTCCAACTTTCAGAAAAGGATCTTGATTTCCTCTAACCTTAGCCCACCATCTTTCAATATCTTTTGATAAAGTTCCTGTTCCAATAGATCCAAGTTGATATGCTTTCGAGAGATTTTTTACCTTTATTGCAACTGACATATACAAATTACTTAAACTTAAACAACATCAACAAAATCACGTTCAACCTTATTAAATACTATAATACCAATAAAATTAATAATAAAAGCAAAACATATACTATAATATAAGGACGGCCATGAAAACATCCCCGTTCCAAGAATACCAAATCTAAAAGTTTCAATAACCGATGTCATAGGATTTAGTTTAATTATCAAATTATATTTTTCGGGAAAATGAGATAATGGATAAATGACAGGTGTAACATACATTAATAATTGCACTCCAAATGAAATCAAAAATGTGAGATCACGATATTTGGTAGTGAGCGAAGAAATAATCATTCCTAAACCCAAACCTATTAAAGCCATTATTATAACTAATAACGGGAATAACAAAATATATAATGTAATATGTATCGACGCGCCAATACTTAAATAATAAGCCATGATAATGAAAAACATCAGCATTTGAATTCCAAATTTAACTAAGTTAGCTATAACAATAGATAAAGGCATTATTAGCCTCGGAAAATAGACTTTTCCAAAAATAGTTGCATTGTCTTTAAATGTAGTAGAAGTTTTTGAAAGGCAATCTGAAAAATAATTCCATGCGGTTATCCCTGCCATATAAAATAAAGGTTTAGGGAGCCCATCAGTAGAAAGTCCTGCCAAATGGCCAAAAATAAAAGTGAAAGTAATTGTTGTAAGTAAAGGCTGAATAAAAAACCAGAGCGGTCCAAAAATTGTCTGCTTATAAGATGCCGAAAAATCTCTTTTTACAAACATTATAATTAGATCCCTATAGTCAATCAGTTCTTTTATATTAAAATAAAACAATGACCTTTTAGGATTAATATTCAAGTCCCATTGCTCTACTCCTTCTACGAC
>CAISOH010000048.1 GCA_903887005.1 uncultured Bacteroidota bacterium
ACCTTACCTGTAACCTTCTTTGGCTTCTTATTTGCCTTGTCATAAACTGTTTTATAGGCATAGAGATAATATTTGTCATTAATCAGCCGAAGTTCGGTTCCTTCCTTCCTGTGTTTGAGTGCCCATTGCGGGTGGTTCGCCTGTTGTTTAGCCATTATAATACGTATTTACGTATTATAAACGTACAACAAAAAAACCGTCAAACCAAAGATTGACGGCACTTTTTTTGAACTAATACGTATTTTTATTCCAAGTTACGGTTTAATATGCGCCATAGTATTATGTTTTAAATTATTTATCAACTAAAATCTGGGCAGATCCTTTGGGAAGAATCATACGATGTCCGCCAAAATGATATGCTCCTAATGTTTTTTCGTAATGGTTTATTAATTTAGTCTTGGCGGTAAACGCCACAAACCCATCAAATCCATGTTGAAATGAAACTTTACAGGCATAAGCGACTAAATTTCCTGCAACACCTTCATACAGTTTATTATGACCAATGTTATATGGAGCACTTTCATGTAAGTTCATTAAAATATGATCAGTTTCGATTGTAAGGCTTAAAAGTCCCTGGATGATGGATGGATTATTTACAATTGTTAATTTGTACACCTCTTTTGCATTATCTGCCAGTTTAATTTTCCAATTAAACAACCAACCTTTTTTCTTAGTTACCTCATGTGTATCTTTTATTGTAAAACGAGACACATCTGTTTGAAAACTATCACCCGAAATAGTATTTTGAACAGAATTTGTTAGTTTATCAATTTCAAAATCAAGTAGTTTACTTTGATTCATTTTCACTATTCAAATATACAAAAAAAAGAGAAAAAATAGTGTTTATATGATGAGATTTTTATTCTTGTGAAAGCTATCGGGTTGTTTTTGGGAAATTTTCGGCAATCTTGTCTTTCGGAGGATCTATTAATATCAGGTAACCATCAATATTTGTAAAGTTTGGAAACTTAATATCAAGTTCATTCATTGGGGGCACTATATACCCCACTTTTGCACCATTATAAAAAGCGCTGTCCACTTCCCGGAAATATTTTTGGTACCTGCCTGGCAATTGCCTTTCCCTGCATACCACCTTTTCATTTGAGTAAAATATAACCTGCCATGTAAACAAATTATTATCGGTATATGCATAATTTACTCTTTTTTCTATTAAATATCCAAGGGCTTTATGTAATGACTTTTCCCGGATGGGCGAAAATTTAAAATCATAAAAAGTAATCAGGGAAATAATCCCCGCAGTAATAAATACGAAGGCACTTATCTTCAGAATATTTCTGCCGATACCTGCATAGTTCAGCAATAATATCAGGGAAATAAAAGCATAACCGCTAACAGGTAATAAATAACGTGGCTCGTAATAAATACACAGTATAGTACATGCAAGTGAAAACAATATAGACAAAGTGGATATATTAAATAGATATGTTCCTTTTCTACGGGTTACAACATTGTAAGCAGCTATTAATGGCAATGAAAATACCAGGATTGTAATGGCTATTGCATAAAAAGCACAAAATAAATTGGGTTGTTGAATATCATGAAAATAATAATTGCCATGAAGAGAATAATAAAGAAAATTTGGGATCCGGCATAACCGGATTACAATTTCCCCTTTGGGTAAATAATAAGGAATTGTTCCGAATTGTATAATATCCTGTTTATAGAAATAGAATAGTACTGATAATATTAAAACAGGCAGTACAAAATACAACAATGGCAATACCTTTTTTTCTTTTATTAAAAAGTAAAAAAGAAAGGGCAGCAAACCAGGTATCCATAATGGTTGGCTTTGGTAAATAAAAAAACACAAGACGCCTGACAAGAAAAATGTTTTGTATGATCTATTCTCCCCGAACAGAACATTCAAAACAATGGAGGTAAGCGTAAAGGAAGTAAGATAACCACCTCTCGCCTTCATTGACCAGACAGCCCATGCAGGCGACCATATAAAAACAAGAATGAGCAATAACGGAAGCCATCTATAACCTTTGTTGATGCGAATAAATAATTTATAAAGAAAAAGTACGCCTGTTGTCCATAACAGCAACATTCCCAACTTTACAGAAATGGTTGTAAAACCCGTAATAAAATAGAACGGTATTATAAAAAGGCACTCCACAATGGAAAAGCCATAGGTTTGCCCGTAATAGAATAGCGGAAAGTCCCTCCACGTGTATATATGCTTAGCCATTATTGCCAAAACGCACTCATCTCCATCCAGCAATAAGTTGTCACTTATTAACTGTGGAATCCGGGATAGGATGCAAATGACAACAATGATAAATAGTATTTTATTTTGTTTGTAATGCTCCATAGCTCTAAAACTTGCTATATTTTTTCCATTTATCACAATTAATAAACCAGGCTTCACCTTGCTTAATAGATGATTCGCCGACTAAATTACAACCCCATTTCTGTATTGGAATAATTTTATAGTTATTTTTTTGTATGAACATTCCCTTGATAAAAATCATGCTTATTGGAAATTATCATCACTATCATTGCAATTGATTTACGTTTTCTCTATCTTGATTAATAATAAATAACATCTGCCATGCAAAAAATTTTAAGTCCGGAAGAAATCAGAAAGGTATGCGACCCTACTGTTTTTAAAGAAATACCACAAGCCGGAGATTTGGAACATAAAGTAATTATAGGGCAGGAACGGGCAATAAAAGCTTTAAAGCTGGGGTTAGGCATGAAAGCTCAGGGTTTTAATATTTACGTTTCCGGCTCAGCAGGTACAGGTAAACTTACTGCCGTTACCAATTTTGTTGAAAAGCAATCAATAAACGAATCCGTCCCCCCTGACTGGTGTTATGTAAATAATTTTAAAGATGCTTACAGACCGGAAAAATTAAGCCTTCCACCCGGTAATGCCATACGGTTTAAAAAAGAAATGAAAGGCCTGATACACGACATATATCATGCATTGGTAAAGGCTTTTGAAAGCGAAGAATATGCAAACAGGAAGGAGAAGATAATCAGTTCGTTTGAAGAACAGCAGGCAAATATCCTTGGAAAGATATCCGAACAAGCTGAAAAGGAATCATTTACGGTGAAACAAACGCCAACAAGTATTATTACCATTCCGGTAAAAGACAATAAACCGCTTACTGATCAACAATTAAAGAACATGACAGAAGCGGAAATTGATGAAATAAACAAAAAACAGATCAAACTCCAGGAAGAGATCAGCGCAAGGTTAAGAGAAATACGTAAATATGAAAAGGCTACAGACGAGGACCTTGATAAACTAGCTAAAGAAGTTGCCCAATTCGCAATAGGGAATCTGATAGATGAGTTAACTGAAAAATACAAAGCGACCCTTCAGGTTACGGAATACTTAAAATTATTAAGGGAGGATATTATGGAAAACCTTCCCGATTTCATGAAGTCGCAAAAAACAAACCCGTCTGCAACAACAGATAATCCTTTTCTAAAAAGATATGAAGTGACGGTATTGGTTGACAATGCCTGTACAAAAGGCGCTCCTGTGATCATTGAACGAAATCCTAATTACAACAACCTGCTCGGCAGAGTGGAGAAAGAGTCATATATGGGCGCTTTGGTAACAGATTTCACCATGATACGAAAAGGCGCGCTCCATAGCGCCAATGGAGGTTACCTGATAATCCGTATTGAAGAACTCTTACAAAATCATTTTTCATGGGAGTGCTTAAAGCGGGCTTTAAAAAATAAAGAAATCGTGATTGAAGAAGCTGCTGACCAGTTTGGTTATCTGACGTCCCGCACCCTGAAGCCTGAACCAATACCATTAGAGGTTAAGGTGATATTGATCGGCAATGGAAATTTTTATCAGTTGCTTTATGAATATGACCCTGAATTCAGGGAACTATTTAAAATAAAGGCTGATTTTGATAGCCAGATGAAGCGAACCGAAGAAAACATTAGTGATTATTCAGCCTTTATACAATATTTATGTAAGAAAGAAAAACTACTTCCTGCTGACAATACTGCCATGTCGAAAATCATTGAATATAGTTCAAGGCTTGCACAAGACCAGGAAAAGTTAAGTACACGCTTCGGGGCTATATCAGATATTATCAGGGAAGCCTGCTATTATGCCGGTCAGGAACAGGAGAAAGTCATTAAGGATAACCATATTAAAAAAGCTATTGAGGAGAAGCTTTATCGCTCTAATCTCGTCCAGGAGAAATTAAACGAGATGATAACGACTAAACAAATCTTTATAGACATTTCCGATCAGAAAGTAGGACAAATAAATGGTTTATCTGTATTGGGCCTGGGAGATATTTCATTTGGCATTCCAACGCGCATTACCTGCACTGTCGGACTGGGCAAAGGAGGCGTCATAGCCATTGAAAGGGAAGCGGAACTAAGCGGACCTATCCATACAAAGGGTGTTCTTATTCTTACCGGTTACCTCACTGGAAAATTTATGCAGGACAAGCCTGTAAGCCTTTCTGCCAGGCTGGTATTTGAACAAAGTTATTCAGAGGTGGAAGGAGATAGTGCATCCAGTACGGAACTTTACGCTATTCTTTCCTCTCTCGCCTCCCTGCCAATTAAACAAGGTATAGCAGTAACAGGTTCCGTTAATCAAAAAGGAGAAATACAGCCAATTGGCGGTGTTAATGAGAAAATTGAAGGATACTTTGAAATATGTAAACACATAGGCTTAAATGGTGAGCAGGGCGTACTTATTCCATCTGCCAATGTAAGAAATATGATGTTGAAGGAAGAAATTGTGGACGCAGTTAAACAGGGAAAATTCAAAATCTGGGCTATTGATACTATTGATGAAGGTATTGAGATATTAACCGGAGTAAAAGCGGGAAGTATATGGGAAGAAGGTACCGTGTTCAATTATGTCAATAATGCTTTGAATACTTACGCAAACAGGATGAAACAATTTCCCGATTATGGCGGGGAAGAAGTAACAGAGATTGAATAATGTGGATTCACTTATTCAAATTTCAACCGCATTTATAAGTATCAGAAGTTGCAGAAAGCAAATTTATTTGCCTGTTAGATTCAGTCTGCGGGCTGCAAACTATTTGTTGAACATTTTCATTTAAACGATTATCATTTTTAATCTTCTCCATATGAATAAGATGAATTTCATCTAAGCATTTTTCAAGCTGGTTTTGCAAACCAAGCTCACAGGCTACGCTGGTAAGTTTATATATTGCATCTGAAATAGCCATAGCTACATTTTCTATACTATGTGAGTAAAAAGCAGCATTAATATTATCTATCTCAGTTTGTAAAGCCATTTGGCTGAATACACCATGCCTCGTGTTCAGTAATTTTGGATTGTGCTGGTACCCTAATCCATTTGCTTTATTATATGCTAAAACCTGTTTAATAAGCTTCATAAAGAACTATAAATTGTTACAAACATTTTTGAAATAATCAGTAAGCCGGAACAATAACGATGCATACAAACATCCGGACGAAATTTCCCTAAAGTTTCCTGCGTTATTTTCATGACAACTAATTATACTACAAACCTATTAATATATTATGATAGGTCAGATAACCTTTGTCATTGATATCCTTGAAATTAATCAGCGTTAGTACTAATTAGAATCATCCATTCAGTTGACAATAATCATTGCACACTGGAGTATTTAACGAGAGTACGATGCTAAAGGTTGGGGGGGGCTGTTAAGTTTTATAATTGCCGAAAGCACAATGCTGCTGATAATTGCTGCCATAAAACACCATACCGAAATAAGGTAATATTCATAAAATATTTTGGTCACAAAAAAGGATAAAAGCATTACGACGCCTAATAACCGGAGCCTTTTTATTCCTGATAACAGCAGCGGAAAAACCGTGAAGATAAAGTAAAATATACCTGAAAATTTCAGTCGAATCGGATAGTCCACCTCATACCTGATATGATAACAGGATATGCTCGCCTGTGCCTTATAAAATATCAGGCAATAAGTAAGATAGGATGAAAATAATATACCAGATACCAGCAAAGCTATTAATATATTTTTCTGGATTTTTTCTTTTTCAAGTAACAAAACTGAAAGCGGGAGGAATACAGGCCAGACTACTTGTGCAAACATCAGGAATGCATAGGTGGCAATATTATTCCATTGTGAAAAAGCGGGATAGGATAAGGAAAGCCATAAAATCCCCTCGGTGAATTGCTGAATGCCAAAGATAAGCGGCATACAGGAAATGACTTTTTGAGGAATGGTTGTTGACTTATTTATAGATACTATACCTATGGTTGAAATAATAGCGCTTGCGCCAAAACTTGCTTCTGCTGAAAAACACATATATCCCTACTGCTTTATTCTTTAATAAAATTAAAAAGATGTATAATAAACCTATTTCCTGAAACTCAATTTGATTTCAAAAACAATCAACTATACAATTGTTTTTCCTATAGATATATGGCGCGCAAGATATTTCCCTGATTATCAGTAAAAAATGATTTTGGTCATTTGATGAAAAAATTATCGCTATGGGTTACTACTTCACACCGGATAAAAATGTGCAAAAGAGGTTTCTCGCAAAGGTGCAAATGATAATGAATTGATAATAAGTAAATTATAAAATCAAGACCGCAAAGTCCTGCAAATTAATCAATGCACAATTTTATGTGGCTGCAAGTATAAAATATTTATACCAATTCATATTATTATAGCAACAGTGAGCCATCAGTACCATTTTTCTCAACTGCAATAGCATTTGAAAAAGCATGTTCGCGGAAAGCATTCCTTTTAATAGTCATGGATTTAGGGTTATTTCCTATCTTGCAGCCATGTTAAAACTTGCAATTGTCAACGGGCCTAACCTAAACCTCCTTGGAATACGCGAGCCACACATATACGGGCGTCTGAACTTTGATGAATATTTTGCTCAGCTAACAGAGCGGTTTCCTTTGGTGAATATTCAATATTACCAAAGCAATGTGGAAGGGGAACTAATCAACTTTCTGCACAGTTGCATGGGCAAAGTACAGGGAGTTATACTTAATGCGGGTGGTTATACCCATACCAGCATTGCACTTGCCGACGCCATAAGCGCCATAGGCATCCCTGTAGTAGAAGTACATATTTCCAATGTGCTCGCCCGGGAGGATTACCGCAAAACATCCTTTATAGCAGCAAAATGCGTAGGCGCCATCAGCGGCCTTGGCATTGATGGATATGCGCTCGCAGTGCAGTATTTTCTGGATACGCCAACCACCCCTAATCCCTCCCGCTGAAAGAGCGGGACCTTGTTCCGGGGCTTCCCCTTAATTTCTGTCCGTAATTTTCTGATGAAAATTCAGTAAATGAATTTTTCTCTGATATTGTCATAAATTTACAATTGTCCAGTTTTTCAAAGAAATTTTTTATTTTGTCTCTACGAATCTTATTCAATTGAATTTCAATTAATTGTCTGATTTGCAACCGAAAATAACTGGACAATAACTGGACGTTTTCACTACACTTTTTTTGTCTGAATCGCGGATTAAACGGATTAATAGGTTACCCGGATTTTTTTTTTTCATGTACTTTTTTATGGCTTTTAATGCATATGAAGTAATCAAATTTTAAGAATTGCGCAATTCTAGTTTGATTTTTTTATTTTGTGATTGTTGCGCAG
>CAISOH010000049.1 GCA_903887005.1 uncultured Bacteroidota bacterium
ACCTTACCTGTAACCTTCTTTGGCTTCTTATTTGCCTTGTCATAAACTGTTTTATAGGCATAGAGATAATATTTGTCATTAATCAGCCGAAGTTCGGTTCCTTCCTTCCTGTGTTTGAGTGCCCATTGCGGGTGGTTCGCCGGTTGTTTAGCCATTATAATACGTATTTACGTATTATAAATCTACAACAAAAAAACCGTCAAACCAAAGATTGACGGCACTTTTTTTGAACTAATACGTATTTTTATTCCAAGTTACGGATTAAAAAAGAAGTACATAATAAAAGGGCAAAGGCAATTTTTTTCATATTGTGTATGTTTTAGTGTGAAGAAAATTATTTATTCAATCAGGCAGGGCAGCGAAAATTGACCTTCCGAAATAATTACAGTTTCATTATTGAGATCATATACAGCTTTAAATGAAAAAGAACCTGAAACTCTCGCCCTGGACGAATCAAATTTTATGGAAATTATACCAGTATGAAGTGAATCTGTATTATAAAAATAATGATAACTTTTATTATAATCCCGATACCATGCACAATCTGATAAAAAATTTCTATTTAAGATATATATTCCGCTTTTTAAACCTGTCGAATCATAAAGGCTAATCCCAATTTCTTGTGGAGAGTTATTTTGAATCGAAAGTGTAAAGGTCCTTTTTTGATCGGTCCATTGCGCAGATAAACAATTGGTAAAAGAACCACTACAGCCACCTTGCCATTTTTGCCCGTTTATTTTACACACACAGTAATCTCCAGATAAGTTAACGGTTTTATTACAATTGATAAATAATAAAACCGGCAGTAATATTATTAAAGCTAAGTGTTTCATAGTTTTTTATTTCATAATAAATATTATTTAAGGTTAAATATTATCAGCTAATCATTTATTCAATGAGGCATGGTAGAGAAAACTGGCCTTCAGAAACAGTTACAGTTTCATTATTGAGATCATATACAGCTTTAAATGAAAAAGAACCTGAAACTCTGGCCCCGGATGAATCAAATTTTATGGAAATTATACCGGTATAAACCGAATCGGTATTATAAGAATAATGATAACTTTTATTGTAATCCCGATACTGTGCACAATCTGAAGTATAATCCTTATTCAATATGTAAGTTCCGCTTGTTAAACCAATAATTGAATCATAAAGAACAATGGTTACAATTTGTGAAGCGTTATTTTGGCATGTAAGAACAAAACCTCTTTTATGATCACTCCATGTTGCAGATAAACAATCGCTAAAAAGACCATTGCAGCCAGCTTGCCATTTTTGCCCGTTTATTTTACATACACAGTAATCTCCAGATAAGTTAGCGGTTTTATTACAATTGATAAATAATAAAACCGGCATTAGTGTTATTAAAGCTAAGTGTTTCATAGTCGTTTTTTTAATAAAGTAAGGACTATTTTGGGGAATTCTCCTGTCTCACAGAAAATAATTATTTGCAAAACTACAGAGGCGTACTGTTATTGCTTAATTTTTTAACGAGTATTTTATTCATCCTGTGAATATTTACAAACTATTTTATTCCTATCGTGAATATTTATTCAAGTGCAGGTTCAATAATCTGGTGCAACCCCAGTTATATTATTGGAGTAAAATCCGTCCATGGTATTTTATATTGCCGTACGATCCCAATCAGGTCTGTTGCTTTCAGGCTTTGATACTTTCCTTTTTCTATTTTGCTTATTTGGGCTGTGAAAATCCGGTAGCTTTCGCTAAATTATCTTCCTTATCACCACGTAAATGTCTTGCGTTCCTTATCACTTCTCCAATTTTTATCAAGTCTGCGTCGGGTATATTTTTCTGTTTCATAATTTACAGGGTTTAAAATAAAAGTCATTTTTAAGCGTGCATAAATGTATGATGACAATCAATAATAAAAAACCGTTTAAAAACGGTTTTTTATTCCAAAAAATGTTGTAATTAAAGGGAATTAAAAACTTTCTGGTATTAAATCAGGTGAATATTGGCTCCACAAAGATCAGAACGTACAAGCGAGCGTGGCAACGGACGATTATAAAAGAAATGAAGCTAAGTACAAACTCCCCAATTAATATCTCCCTATTTGTCACCCAAAAGTAAAACCTCATCATTAATAAAAGTATTTAAGTGCTTTTATACTTTTAATCAGATTTCTGTGTACATTTGTGGTGTCAATAACTTTAAAAAACAAATTTTATATGCAAACGACACAAGACAATATCTTAGACGTAACAACATTAGAACCACGTTTGAAACATCCCACTATCTTCAGGATGTTTGATGATCTGCAAGGGGGTACCAGCCTTGTTATCCATAACGATCATGACCCCAAGCCGGTTTATTATCAGTTGCTGGGAGAAAGGGGCAATATTTTTAAATGGGAATACCAGGAGCAAGGCCCGGAATGGTGGAAAGTAAAAATAACTAAAAACCGCGCTGATGAAAAAGAGGAATCGGTAGGGCAGATAGCCGCAAAGGACATACGCAAGGCGGAGATCTTTAAAAAATATGGACTTGATTTTTGCTGCGGCGGAAAGAAAACGGTAAAGGAAGCTTGCGCTGAAAAGGGGCTTGATGTGACACGTATAGAACAGGAATTGCAACAGGCTGACAAAAATCCTTCCACAAGGCCATTGCCGTATAATGAATGGTCATTGGATTTCCTCGCCGATTATATTGTGAACACGCATCATAGCTATATCCGTAAAACATTGCCGGAAATAAGAGGATATGCTGCGAAGGTGGCCCAGGTGCATGGAGAGCATCATCCTGAATTAGCGCCTATCCGTTCGTTGGTGGAGCATATAGCTGAGGAGTTGGTACCACATATGGCCAAGGAGGAGAAAGTACTGTTTCCATACATAAAACATTTAGTACAGGCACAGGAGCATAACGAAATTATTACGCCTTCTTTTGGTTCTGTTCAATATCCAATCAGCAATATGGAGATGGACCATACTGTAATTGCGGAAGACTTTGAAGAAATAAAAAAGCTGAGTATCAATTATACGATACCGCAAGACGCCTGTGCCAGCTATAGTTTGCTTTACAGAATGCTGGAGGAATTTGAAGATGACCTGCACACACATATACACTTAGAAAATAACATCCTTTTTGTGAAGGCGTTGGAATTGGAGAAACAATTGGTGAAATAAAGGGAATTTGGAATTTGTAATTGGGAATTTGGATTGGATATTATGAATCAGGATTGGGTTGCTTGCAGAATACAATTGTTTGTTTGCAATTGATTGGTGCTGCAGGAGAATTGACAACCCCGAAATCTCGCGGGGTTGTCAATTCCTGATAACGTAAAGTCACCCACATTCTATCCTTTTATGGTAATCATAAAAATCTTTTCACGCTTAAAAATATTATAATGAAAGAGGCTAAACCAATAAAGAGAAGTTCTGCACTTGTAGAATTTTCAAAAGATCACCATTTTGGGTTATTGCTTGTCTGGAAGATCAGACAGGGATTAAAAAACAATATTGAACTGGATCGCTTAAGCCGCTATATTCTTTACTATTTCGAAAATGACCTGAAGTGCCATTTTGAGGAAGAAGAAAAATTACTCTTTGAAAAGCTAAATGAACAATCTGAATTAAGAAAGCAGGCAGAAGCAGATCACGCCATCATATTTCAATTGGTTGAGGAAATAAAACAAAATAATACAGATAGCAAATTAATAGGACAATTTGCAGATAAACTGGAAGCGCATATCAGGTTTGAAGAGCGGGAATTATTTAACTATATACAGGTTTGTTTAAATGAAAATGAACTGGTAGATATAACAAAACAATTTTTCAGGCGGGTATATGATGTTGATAAATCATGGCACGATGATTTCTGGATAATTAAAAACTAAGGTTATGGATATCCCATTAACATTACAAGGCCAAAAAAGGGTAGTCATCATTGGTGGAGGTTTTGCAGGGCTTACATTAGCCAAAAAACTTTCTCCGGAATATTTCCAGGTAGTGTTATTGGATAGAAATAATTACCACCAGTTCCAGCCCCTGTTATACCAGGTTGCAACCTCTGGCCTGGAACCCAGCAGTATCAGTTTTCCTTTCAGGAAAATTTTTCAGAACAAACAAAATGTATTCATAAGGGTTGCAGAGGTTAGAAAAATAAATTCAGAGCAGAAGTACATTGAAACAAATATTGGCAATATTTCTTACCAATATTTAGTATTGGCAAATGGAGCGGAAACTAATTATTTCGGCAATGATCTGTTACAGCAGAATGCCTTTTCTATGAAATCTGTGCCCGAAGCGTTATTGCTGAGAAATACACTACTTCAGAATTACGAGGAAGCATTAGTCACCAATAATGAAGATGAAAGACAATCGCTGCTGAATATTGTAGTGGTTGGCGGAGGGCCAACAGGAGTGGAACTTGCCGGGGCCCTGGCGGAAATGAAAAACATAATCCTTCCAAAAGATTATCCTGAATTGAATATTTCCGGCATGAATGTTTATTTATCAGAGGCTGCTCCTCGTGTCCTTAATAACATGGATAAATCTTCTTCTGACAAAGCTGCCGGATATCTCAGGTATTTGGGAGTAACAATAATTACCGGCGCTTCAGTACAGCAATATGACGGGCAAACCGTTTCTCTCAGCAATGGTCAAACCTTAAATGCCAAATGCCTTATCTGGGCTGCCAGTGTGAAAGGCGCTTATATAGAAGGGGTAAATCAGGAATTGGTCTTACCTAATGGAAGGCTCAAAACAAACAAGTATAACCGGCTTGGTGAACAATCTGATATTTTTGCAATTGGCGATATAGCCTGCATGACTGATGATAAATATCCTAAGGGGCATCCACAAGTTGCTCCGGTAGCAATACAACAGGCAAAACTATTAGCTAAAAATCTGGAGAACCTTGTTTTGAGTAAGCCTTTAATTCCTTTTCAATACAATGATAAAGGCAGTATGGCTACCGTTGGACGTAATTATGCAATAGTTGAGATGGGAAGAGTGAAAATAAGGGGGTTTATTGCCTGGTGCATCTGGCTGTTAGTTCATTTAATGTCCATTGTCGGTATTAAAAACCGGTTGCTTGTGTTCATTAACTGGGTATGGCAATACATTACCTACGACCAGTCTTTAAGATTAATAATCAAAGCAAAAGAAAAAGAAACAATTGTCAATCATGCTCATTATACTTCACACCGGATAAAAATGTGCAAAGAGGTTTCTCGCAAAGGCGCAAAGCCGCCAAGGATAATGAATTGATAATAAGTAAATTATAAAATCAAGGCCGCAAAGTCCTGCATATTAAATAATGCACAATTTTAT
>CAISOH010000050.1 GCA_903887005.1 uncultured Bacteroidota bacterium
GAAACTCGGACTGGTCAGCCTGCTTGACAAACTTTTAGACTATAAGAAAACAGTAACTAATGGAACCGCTGTATACGGAACCGTACGTACAGTGGTGTGAGAGGACAGGTAGCGAAACAAACGCTACCTTCCTACTCGATTAAGTGGCACTTACGCATTCTGGGATCAGGGAGATAGTGGACAACTGATCACAGGCCACTATGGAATCCATAACTCCTGCGATTATCTTTGTGCCGTGAGTAAAAAAGTAAAAGCACACCTGGCCTTATTAGGAGCTAATATATTCTACGGAGCAGGCTTTACTGTTGCTAAAATGGTGATGCCGCGACTTATTCAGCCTTTAGGTTTTATCCTGATAAGAGCGGGTGTGGTTATGTTTTTGTTCTGGCTCAGTTTCCTGGGCGGCAGCAAATTCCGCAGCAAAATACAAGGTAAAGACTGGCCCATACTCATTCTTGGAGGCTTTTTTGGTGTAGCGGCAAACCAGATGTTGTTCTTTATGGGCCTCAACCTTACTTTCCCGATACATGCCGCCCTTATTATGATGAGCACTCCCTTGCTCATTACCATCATATCCATATTTATACTTGGGGAGAAAATCGGCCCCGGCAAATCCATAGGGCTGATATTGGGGATCACAGGCGCTATATTGCTTATGAGTGCAGGCAAAGAACTGACCACAACGGGGAGTTCTGCCACTGGTGATTTATACATTTTTATAAACGCCACCTCCTATGCCATATACCTCGTAATGATAAAACCATTGATGGGCCGGTACCGCCCGATCATTGTGATCCGTTGGGTGTTCTTTTTCGGGTTCCTGATGGTGATACCATTTGGCTGGCCGCAGTTTTCGGCTATCCACTGGGCTGTATTCACTTTCAATGATTACCTGTGTGTTATTTTCATAGTAGTCTGCGTTACTTTTTTTACTTATCTGTGGAATATATACGGGCTGCACATTTTAAGTCCTTCTGTTGCGGGCGCCTATATCTATGTACAACCCTTTTTTGCAGCCATTATTTCAATAATATTTGCCGGGGAAAAAATAACCCTGGTAAAACTGGCAGCTACTGTCCTTATTTTCAGTGGCGTCTATTTGGTGAGTTTTGGGTTTAAGAAAAAAAGAAGTGATTTGGAAGGGGAAGTCTTGCCGGAATGATTTACCGCTCTATATGATACCGCAGTAATTCATTATTCATATGCAGGCTTTTATGGAATCGTTCGATTCCTTTATGGATAAAGATGCTCGCTTTGCGTTAATGATAATGTTTGTTTTTTTGTAATTTTATCCAATTAATAAACATGGCTGTAATAATATCTTCCGGGTTACAATGATAAAAGTATTTAAAGTTTGACATTTGCTGTTAAAAAGATAGAATTAAAAATTCAATTATGAGTTTCTTCAAAAAGATGAAATGTTCACTGTTTATTATAGTAATGTTCATCCCGGTGAATAGTATTGCACAATATAAAAAAGTGCCTGATATCAGCCATGAGAGCAATGATGTGAACAGTCGGATTCTCAAAGGACACTATAAAGGATATAAGGTATTCGATCTTGAATTGTTCCCCGATAAAATGCTTGATACTATTACATTTAGCCAATTCACATTTTATCCATCTGCATTGCTTAAGGAAGCTATTCAATATAAATACACAAAATGGGAGCAGATGGAGAATCTGGCCTACTGGAGAAAGTTGGGAAGGTTTCAGCAGGGCACCAGGACACTATTTATATATGATGCCCATGGCAATATAAGAAGTAAGAAAACTTCAGATATATTCCCCCGGAATTCTTACATGGCACTCATGAATCTGATGATGCGGGATAAACATTTGTATGAAGTACCGCTTAATATAGATTCTATTCTAACTGCCGGTGTACCAGAACAGATCTCAGACAGAGTAGCGGAAATATTTACCTATAATAAAGATGGTAATGCAGTTTATTCAAAGGACTCAGTAACTGGTATGGTTACAGTTTACAAGTATGCGTATAACAAAGATAAAAGGGTAACAATACAACGCCGAACCAGCTATGGGCACGGAAGTGCTCACGTAACAAGTGTGTTGGAATTCCATTTCGGTTATGACAAAATGGGCAACCTGGATTCAATAAAATTATACAATTCAACCCCGGATACTGTAAATGTAATAAGCCTGAGGAATAGTGTTTATGAAATAGGCAGAGCGTATGATACCAACAGGAACGTGATACGGGAATACATAATGAGCCAACAAACGGGCATCCCCAGGGAAACTGTAATTACTTATAGTGATACACTGATGATTGGAAGGATTACCATAGAGAAGAATTACCGTAATGATACAGATGAGATAATGGAATACATGCGTGATTCAAAAGGAAGGCTTACAGAGGTAAAGAAAAAAGTGTTTAATGAAGGTAAGAGATATGCTGAAAAACGGGAAGAATACGACTATGACGATGCAGGAAATATAAAGGAGATACGATATTTTGTCCGTAATCCATTAACAGCTACAAAGGAGATAATGAACAAAAAAACGATTTACGTTTGGTTTTGATCAAGTTCCGATCATTAACCTTCAGCAGATTACTTTTCGCTGGCCTCATCCCAGAATTTAATACCTGATACAGAGTAAAATCCGCCTAACAATTTGAAATATCTTGTATGGTGTGTAATTTTGCTTTCCGGGTCAGCCTCATAGTCTTTCTTCATGGCATCCAGCATCACTCCACTCTCCATACCTGGCCTTGTGTTGTTTACTTCTTTTACATTCATAGAAGTAGATACATCATAATCGCTGAACGGCAAAACAGGGGACAAATCTAATGCAGAAAAGGCAGCCTGTTCTTTATCATTATTCATACATATAATGAGGAGAGCAGCATTTTTAAATGTTTTTATATCACGAAAGGGGTAAATTAATGAATCAGCTTTATTAGTTTTGGGATTGAATAATAGTATCGGAGAATTTGATTTAGTGTAGGGTGCAGGGTAACTTAATATACTTTCATTTACAGTAAGCATATAGGCGCAGTTTACCTGGCCACTTACATCCCAGGTTGTTAGTATCTTCCCCTCCTTGTCTATTATGTGGGCCTGTGCAACTTCTTTATATTCATTTCTATTGTTCCATGTTTCGGGCGGAGTCTTGTAGGTTAGCGCCAGCCATTTGTCATTTACAGAATAATCTGAGACATAGGAAAAATTAATTCCGCCGAATAGGATGTTATTCAAAGTGTCTATCCAGAAAGTTCTATTTTTCCTCGTGGCCCTGGCATAAAGTGCATTCTTAAATTCCAGGTGATCATAAACGGCTTGAACAGTTTCCTCCAAATTATTGTTGAGCAGGCCGTACTTTGCTTTTTTCTTAATAAGAAAGAATTGATTGTTCTGTATCGGCAGGCTTGCAATAGAGTCATATTCTTCATTGATTATATGGAGCATGGGGTCGCGCAATACCAGCGGTCTGTTCTGTTTTTCTCTGGCAAAGTTGTAGCGAAACTCAGACCAGGAGTTATTGATATTCTTATTTACAGTTATGTGGCCTAACACTTGATTGTGCCATGCAGAGTCGGAAATGGTAAAGAGTTGTTCACCTGTATAGCCGTTTAGAAAGGATGTGTATTGAGGGTACTTAATCGTTATAAACTGGTTATCCCGTCTTACTTTTCCCGGGGCAGTAGATATTAATTTATTTGGTGTTTGTGTTGACGGAGGTGGTGTGGCATAGATAAGCAACCAATTATTTTTCGCTACGTTATACAGGTAGTATTTTGAAGCCCCCTGGAGCTCCGTATCTTTTACAATAACGAGGAGCGTGTTGGCGGTACATCCCTCCACAGAATGTACTTTCTGTAAAAAGTTGCCATTGTTATCGTAAAGATCAACCATATTTTTTTGTGGTTTTTTCAGGTTATTATTCAATACTTTGAAGGCAATAATTTTATTTTCCTCTCCAGATACTATATTCCAACCTTTATCTTCTGCAAACAATAATTTGCCTTTGCTGTCGTAGAGCGCCCCCTTAGGATGAGTTGATGGTTTTGTTTCATAGTATCTGCCATTGTCATAAATGCTGGCAAGGTTGCAGGCCTGTGAAGGTATTTCGAACGTCTTGCCGTCAAAGTCATATACCTTGCAGCCGCTGCTGCCTTTGGTTTCAAAATATTTGTTTGATATCGTCTGAATACTGTCAGTTGTCAGAGGTATTATAAAATTACTTCTTGTAAGGTCGTATATACCCTGCTTATCTCCATTCTTTACTTTTAGCCAAAAGTGTGATTTATTTACAGATAGCACCGTATCGCCGATCGTTTTTTTATTGCCGGTGCTGTCTATCGTCCATGCCCTGGATTCTGTTAATTCTTCCCAATTACTGTATGTGTGGCTGCCACCATTGTTTTGTTGCTCCATCACCAGCTTTATCCAAGCCCAAACATTGTAAGGCGATATAAACAATATTCTGCCAGTTCCCAATTGGTAAACATTATATGCGCTGTCCACCTGTTGTGCGTTGCTGTTAAACACAGTCATCATTGCGTTTCTGGAAGTGCAGATGTAAAAGTTGTCATTGACTTCTGCGGAAATGTACTTAGGAGGAATAGTCATTTTTTTCTCCTTTGTACAGAATCCAAATAATTTACCTGATTTGTATGGGTAAAGTGGCTCTTGTGCTGGTATATCTTTGGCTGGAAGTAATAGTGCGAAAAGTATAAATGAGTAAATGATTTTCATTTTGGCCTAATTGTAATGGCACAAAATAAGAAATTTTAAACCTCCTCTATTAATGAAAGTCAGGTTATGCAGATTTTCGCCTGGATAGGGTAAGCTGCTAATAATCTTTACAATGTATTTATTATTTCACTAAGAATAATTAAGTTATTTACCGCTCTATATGATACCGCTGTAATTCGTAATTCATGCAGGTTTTCCAGGGAATCATTAACTATCCCTATCCCGTTTGCACCCCTTTACCTTTAACCCCTAATTCTTTCAGTCTCTTGATATGAGAAACTAATGCGCTGCCAAATGATGGTTTTAAATTATAGGTCAGCCCGAATTCATGTGCGGTACGCTCAACAATTGGTGAAATTTTGATGTAGTGCACATGGCTGATTTGCGGGAACAAATGATGTTCTATCTGGAAATTCAGCCCACCCACATACCAGTTGAGAAAAAGATTATTCCGTGCAAAATCAGAAGTGGTGCGTAATTGATGTACCGCCCAGTCGTGGTGGATAACACCATTTGCATCGGGCATAGGTTGTTCCGTTCCTTGCACCACATGTGCCATCTGAAAAACCGTACTTAAAATACAGCCAGCCACCCAATGCATCATAAAAAAACCAATAGCCACCTGCCACCATTTGAAATCAGTTATTATTATTGGCAGGCCGATACTTACAAAAAGGTAAATGATTTTTACAATTACCATTCTCCAGTATTCCATTACCGGTTTTACATTATATTTTTGGGTTACCCCCGCTTTATTGTATTCTGCAAGCTGTGTAAAATCCTTAAACATTTTAGAAATAGTCAATAAACCATAAAAGAAGAAGGCATGTATGTATTGATAATGATGAATTTTATGCAAGGGTGCATTTTGCGATAACCTTAATGGCCCCCTGGAGTCAATATCCTCGTCCAGCCCATTAATATTGGTATATGCATGATGGAAAATATTGTGCTGCATTTTCCAGTTAAAGACGTTGCCTCCTAATAAATACAGGGTCCCGCCAAATAACTTATTGAGCCACTTTTTATTTGAAAAAGATCCGTGTATGGAATCATGCATCACGCACATACCTGTTCCCGCTACTCCAATTCCCATAATGATGGTGAGCAATAAAGCTATCCAGCCATTCATAGGTATCACTAATATAATAATAAAAGGGATAATGTAAAGGGACAACATTACTATCGTTTGGAGCGCTAAGGTTAAGTTTCCTTTGGTTGAAATTTTCTTTTCTTTAAAATACGCATTCACATTCTTTCTCAATGCTATTGCAAATTGGTGCTCAACCTCAGAGGTTTCAACAAATTTTATTGTTTTCATTCCTTTGATATTTACCACTAAATTAAGCTAAAGGATTTTTTGGGACAATGATTATAGTCAGTGTCTATATTGATTGTTATAAGTTTAAAGTCGGGGCAACTATAATTACAACTGTTTTACTGAAATAATTTCACAAAATATTTAGGATTAAAATCGGCTTATAATGCATAATTTGAACAAAAAAATAACTGATATTCAATGATTTATTGTATTTAATAAGTAAAATGTTAAAACGGCATTACCCTTTCAAAAAATACATAATACATACTTGGATAATTTCAAAATATAAGCTACTTTCGCACAATAACAAAACATGCTGATGAAGAACAAAATACTTTTATTCACCACCGCATGGTTTATATTGAGCTTAGTTTTTACCAGTTGCCACACAAGCAAACCTGCGGCGACTCATAAACCCGTGGGACAAAAAGAAGCCCCCAGGCCTGTTTCCCGCAAATCTGGCCGGCAGCCAAAATTTATTGACAATATTTACATGGATCATCATAGCAAAAACAGTGCCACCGCAAATGCGATCCAGCCAAAAATTAAGCCTGAAAAAAACAAACCGGTATCAAGGCAATATGATGAGCCGGAAATAGTGATTGCTTCCAATGCTCCGAAAGAAACCTACATTAAGGAAACCTACATAATCAGGGAGCCTCGTCCGGCACGTGAAACCTATCCAAATGAAGTAACTAATGTCTTGAGTAAAAAATACGCCGACATACTGGGTGTAAAACCTAAATTAATAAACAATAATTCTTTATACGGTTTCATTGATAAATGGTATGGCGCCAACTATCGCCTGGGTGGATGTGATAAATCAGGAATTGACTGTTCCGGTTTCGCCCAAAAGCTATATGGAGATGTATATGGTATTGATCTTGTCCGCACATCTATAGAGCAGTTCAAAAACTGCAAACGTATAAAACACTCTAAGGATGCAGTGGAAGGCGATCTTGTATTCTTCCATGCAAATCGCGGTAAGCGCGTTTCCCATGTGGGTATTTACCTGATTAATGATTATTTCGTCCATGCCTCCACCACAAATGGAGTAATGATCAGCAATCTGAAAGAAGAATACTGGCAAAAATCTTTTGCAGGAATAGGGAGATTACCTGGTGCAACAGCTCAATAGTTCAATGGGTTAGTTTTCAGTATAAGTTAGAAAAATAATTATAAATTTGCTGAAAATACTAATTTGTGAAAAAGTATTTCATCGGGGTTTTGTTGTTGACACTGCTATTTGCAGCCTGTAAAAAGAAAGATAACATCAGCTATAATTCCATGACATTATACTTTAACGGCGACAGTAGCTGGACGGCCACTAACGTTACCGCTAATATGCAAACAAATGGGAGTGTAATTATTACCGGTACAAATTCTTCAACAGATGAATCGCTCACTTTTACCCTTGCGGGTTACCGGGAAGGCCGTAAAACATATTATATAGGCATTGGTACAATTTCAGGATACAGTTACGGTAGTTCTGCATCCTACGATTCTGGTTATTACCTTATTAATGCAAATAGCGGACAAATCGCTATTACAAACTATTCCGTTCATACAATGGATGGTTCGTTTGATTTTTTAAGTAACAAAATACATCTCTCCGGTAGCTTTAAAGCGCCAATACCTTAATTTTAGAGTAAATACTTATTGGTAGATTTCAACAGCTTCGTTTGCAAACAACTTAGCTCTGTTTTTTATTTTACCCGAAATTTCACTTCGTGAATTTATATCCCTTTTAGTAATAAAGAAATACCGGGGTGAATTGGTACTATTTAAAGTATCAGATATATGCTTTACCAAATGAATAAAGTGAAGGTGCGTTCCTATTGTTGCCCTGTTTGTAAATGTTGGTATCCACATTCCGGCGTTAGCATAACTTGCGATAAACAATGCATCATGTTCTGTATGGGTATTTATCCAGTCAAATGCGGCCATTGTTGACTTGTTACAGTTAATTTTATTATCCCGCAAACAGGAAATGTAATTGGTGAAAACTTTCCCTATACTGATACATATGCAAACAGAAACAATCAAAAAGTAAAAATTAAACTTCCCTTTCAGTATTCCCGGAATATCAATCCGGGACTCAATGGCATTCAAAAAATATCCGAAAAAGAAGGCAACGCATACAATCATAAAATAAACAACCCTGTCAGGATATAACAATTCCGAAAATGGTAAAACCCAATAACCGTAATTGAAAATCAGCAGGAAAATGAATAAAATGAAAATGGCAATGTGAATTATCTTTGTGTACTTTTTAAAGTAAAACAGAAAGGCAAGGGATATGCCGGACAAAATAGTTAACATATCTCCAGTCCTGTATTTAATCTGGCCCGTTGTTACCAGTAAATTATTCCAAAAATTGTTTGTCAGTTTATTGCCCATCATTTCATTTTGCCAGTGTTTGATTAACAGCAACAGTTCGGGAGAATTTTCATTTTTAAAATGAACAATGAATGGAAATAACAGGAATAAGATGCTAACGACAAGAATAAAAGAATTTAAAACTATCCATTTAAATTGATGCCGGTAATGATACATTAGCATCAAATATCCCGGAATAGAAATATATACAAATGTAATTGCCGGCACAGCATGAATCAATGGGATTGCGGCAATAGAAAATGCCGAACAATAGAGGGCTTTAGGTAGCTTGTTTTGGATAGCGTAGATGATGAAACCAATACTAAAAAGACAAAATCCAAAAGACAGTACCGTTGAGTTTCCACCCCAGCCTATTGCACCTTCTATGGTTGTGTTGATGCAGAAAAAAATAAGCGCCGTATAGATTGCCGTTTTTTCTGAAAAAAACCTCATTAAAAGAAACACGAATCCCAGCAGGGTCAATGGATAAACAATGATACTGATGAAGTTTATAGCGTCCCTTAACCATATTATGCTGACTCCGCCCACTAAAGCTGTAAGCACATGATACCCTGCGCTATAACTGCCGAAATAATCAACGGGCAATATAGGACGATAAGAGTGGGGTAGTCCGTTGTTATTTATGATGAGCCTGGTTATATAGCCATGCATGGCGGTATCATTACCGGGGGGGATAGTTATAAAAAATAAGGGAATGATGTAAAGCAATAAAAAAATCAATAAAACAAAATACTGAAGCGGTATTTTTTTAACCCCGAAAATGTCAATTTTAGAAAACATCTGTTTTATATTGGTGAGGTTCTTTACAACAAAATATGCAATGAATACTAATTGTAAAGAAAATGCAGACCAGTTAAGCGGAAAGGCAATCCATGAAATATACCAGGAAATACAAATCCAAAAACCCAAAGAAATAAAAATAACAGCAGTAATTTTTGAAAGGGTATTCAGTCCGGAAAAATTCCGAAAAAATAAAATACCCGGGAAAGTAAAAAATAAGCATCCCAGGAAGGGAACTACTAAATACCCTTGTATATTATTCATCCATGAAATTTAGAGAATATTCCGCATGTAAACAAGCTGAAGACGAACTCCGGAAAAAGAAATTCTCAACCCGGATGTAAACAGAACATTATCTTTTTATCCTTACAAGGTATTGCTCAGTACCGGCTGCAGATATTGCGTTAAGTACATAGATGCCTGTAGGAAGAGTTGCCGGTAATTGGATAACAAGGTTCACATCACCATTCTTTACTGCGTATGCCTGTTCAAATACTACCTGCCCTGTCATACCTGTAGTTCTTAGAGTCAGGTCATTGACGGGTAATTTGCCTTTAACACAGAAGGTGCCATTGCCGGGGTTGGGAAGTACAGATATATGATGCACTATATCCTGACTGATGATTCCTTCATTATGAACAATCTGTATTCTGCGTATTCTTTTGTTTTGCTGGTCAGCAATATACATCCTGCCATGTGCATCGATTGTTATGCTTGAAGGAGCGTTCAGCATTGCCGATAATGGATTACCGCCATCGCCTGAAAATCCTGACTTTTTTGTACCGGCTACTGTAGTCAGTATGCCGGTTACCGCATCTATCCTGCGTATTACACTGCTGTCGCTTTCCGGGAAATAAATATTTCCAGCGCTGTCCACGGTTACATCTGATACTGCACCCAGCTTACTGGCTGTAGCCTGCATACCATCTCCATAAGCGGCAGATGTATCGCCTGCTACCATGGAGATGATTCCTGCAGGGCTTATTTTCCGGATATCATTATTAGGCCACCCCTCTGCAATCAGCAGGTTGCCGCTGTGATCAAAAGTGATACCAGATACATTACCTAACTTGGCTGCTGTTGCCGGGCCTCCATTTCCTGAGTACCCCAGGCTGTCTGGGATACCTGCTATAGAGGTAATGATGCCTGCCGTATTTACCATTCTTATTAAGTAGTTACCCGCATCTGCAATGAACATATTGCCATAGCTGTCAAAAGCAATATCTGAAGGATATTTGAGGTATGCCGCTGTGGCCGGGCCATTATCACCCCCGAAAGCTGGCAGGTGGCGTCCTGCAAAAGTGGAAATGATCCCCGAAGTATTTATTTCCCTTATGGACCCATTTCCTGATTCTGCAAAATACATATTGCCTGCATTATCAAAAACCATACCTTCCACAGGGAAATTTAAATACTCAGCAGTTGCCGGGCCGTCATCGCCTCCGGATATTGCAGCCCCGCCACCATATATGGATATGATCCCTGCCGTGTCAACCTTGTATATTATGTTGTAATAGTCGCTCATGTAAAAATTTCCTTCGGCATCAGTAGCTACAGCAAACGGGAAGGTCACATGCGCTGCAGTAGCAGGCCCGCTGGGATTTATAGTACTTCCTTTTCCATTACCGGCGCATGTGGTAATAATAGATACCTGTGCAAAAAGATTGCAGTGTACCGCACAGACAAATAAAGAAAGTAACGCGGCTCTTATAAGCCCGGGTGAATTGCGGTAAAAAAAGGATAACATAAGTCTAAAGGTTAGTGAATAATAAAAGCGCTATTATTATAGACGTAAATTACTGCTGAAGTCTTTGTTGTGGGTAAGTGAATTTATTGATAGGCCTATTTGTTTTATTGATTTAGTGTAGTGGGCAATCAGGAGGCGGATACTTGAATAGGATTTTGGCAAGCGCTTTACCACTCCCACTCTTCGTTCCCATTTTTGCGCCACATACAGGAAAGTTACCGAATGGAAATAAATAATAGTTCTTAAAAACCAATTCCCAACTACGAATTCCTAATTCCCATAAGACAGCCCCATATTCCAAAACAAAAATGCCCATTTATCAGCCTGCTCAGAGATAACCATATCGGTTGGTTTTCCTGCACCATGTCCCGCTTTTGTTTCTATGCTTATCAGCACCGGGTTCTTGCAGTTTTGTGCAGCTTGCAGCGATGCGGCAAACTTAAAGGAATGTGCGGGCACCACACGGTCGTCGTGGTCGCCGGTTGTAATCATAGTAGCAGGGTAGCATTGCTTCTTTGTATTATGTACCGGTGAGTATTTGTAGAGGTAATTAAACATTTCCTTGCTGTCTTCGGCAGTGCCGTAGTCATAAGACCAGCCTGCGCCTGCGGTAAATTTATTGTAGCGCAGCATATCAAGCACCCCAACAGCAGGGAAACAAACGCGGAAAAGATCGGGGCGCTGGGTCATACATGCTCCAATGAGCAAGCCGCCATTAGAGCCGCCGGATATAGCAAGGTGTTCTTTGGAGGTGTATTTCTCTTTGATAAGAAATTCCGCAGCAGCGATGAAGTCATTGAATACATTTTGTTTCTTCATTTTAATGCCTTCATTATGCCATTCATCACCATACTCGCCGCCGCCACGAAGGTTGGCAACTGCATAAATACCGCCGTTTTCCATAAATGTAAGGTTGCTCACACTAAATGAAGGTGTAAGGCTGATGTTGAAACCACCATATCCATAAAGCATCACAGGGTTTTTGCCATCCTGTTTCATTCCCTTTTTATAGGTGATGATCATGGGTATCTTCTTCCCGTCCTTTGATTTGTAAAATAATTGTTTGCTTTCATAAAGCTTGGGATCAAACTTCACTCCTGACACTTTGTATATCTCTGATTTACCAGTTTTGATATCATACTTAAAGATCGTTGAGGGATACACATACGATGTGTATGTGTAATAAGTTTCCAGTTCATTCATTTTGCCGCCAAAACCGCCTGCGGTGCCCAGCCCGGGCAGTTCTATTGCCTTCTCTTTTTTACCTTCGAGATTATACTGATAGACCCTGGAAACAGCGTCTTCAAGGTATTGTGCGAATAATTTACGTCCGCAGGTGGAAATGCTTAAGGGGAACTTTGCTTCCGGTATCAGTACTTTCCAGTTTTCTTTTGTTGGAGTTGCGGCATCTGTCACCACCAACTTACGGTTGGGAGCGCCCTGGTTTGTTTCTATATACAGTTTGCCTTTTTCTGCGTAAACAACGTTTTGCTCATTATCAAATCCGGTTACAACGGGTATTATCGGGGCATCCTTTTTTGTGAGGTCTTGTATATACAGCTCATTTCCATAGGTAGCATTTGCCGCGCTGATGATAAGGTAATTTTCATCTTCTGTAACACCGCCTCCTATATACCTGCGGGGAGTAGCTTCACCTCCAAATATGAGCTTGTCCTCGCTCTGAGGATTGCCTAATTTATGGTAATAGAGTTTGTGGATCTGTGTTTTTTCGGAAAGCTGGCTTCCCTTTGGTTTATCATAACTGCTGTAATAAAACCCATCATTATTCAGCCATGATAAACCGCTGAACTTTACATCACGCAATGTGTCATCCATTTTATTCCCGGTTTTGGCGTCTATAACAATCACTTTACGCCAGTCTGATCCGCCTTCGCTTATCTGGTAGGCCGCCAGTGAGCCGTCCTTGGTAAAGTCTATGCCCTGCAAAGAAGTGGTTCCATCTGCTGAGAATTTGTTTGGGTCAAGAAAAACTACCGGCGCTTCATTACCTTTCTGGCGGTAGAGTACACTCTGGTTTTGCAATCCGTCATTTTTGTAAAAATAAGTGTAACCCCCTTCTTTAAATGGTGCGGAATACTTTTCATAGTTCCATAATTCGGTAAGGCGTTTCTTTATCGCATCCCGGAAGGGTATTTGTGAAATGTATGCATTGGCCACTTTGTTTTGGGCTATTACCCAGTCTTTTGTTTCCTCCGACCTGTCATCTTCCAGCCAGCGGTAAGGGTCTGCTACTTTAGTGCCAAAATATTCATCAACCTGGCTTGTTTTTTTTGTGTCAGGGTATTTGCCTGAGAATGCCGCCTGTTTTTGCGCCTGTGCTGTCATACCGAGTATTAAAAAAGAAGTGCAAAGAATGATTACTTTCATTATTGTGTGTTTAAAGATGCTTGAAATGAGGCACAAAATAAATGTATTTTCACGACTAAGGCACGTTGTCATCGTTCCTGAATATTAGTCGCTATAACGGGAGCGAAGGTAATAGCAAATTTTTGCAATGCGATACCCGGTAAATTTTCTCCTGCAAATTGGATGATGAAACCACGTTTTGGGTTTTATACTCCTCACCGGATAAAATTGTGCAAGGTAATCACCTTATAAATAATGTTGAATGCCCGATAGGGCATTAATATGAATAGCCGCCGGTGAAACCGGCGGGAATATAATCCGGCATTTCAACCCCGATGGGGTTGAACTATAAATGTAAATTAGCTCCGCGTTGCACCCGGAGCTATTCAAAGTAAAGCCTTTCAGGCTTTTAAATTCAATGCACATTTTTATGCAGCGTATAGTATAATAATTTCGGACAAACGTAAATTATTATTTACCCTTTAAATTTCCATGTTCATCATATGATTTTGTGAAACGGGTATTAGCTTTCACTTCTGTTTCAAACCTTTTATTACCGTTGGGGTAATAAAATATTTCCGTGTAATTCTCATCAGATGTATATATCCGTTCGGTTTCTTTATAATATGGATCTGTATGGTAAGAAAGTAATGTACAATTAAATAGATTTTTGCTAAGGTAATTAAATGAATCGGCACGTACTATTTTACCGCTCCGATAATAATACCAGATACCATCCTGCAACCCATTTTTATAATTCCCCTTCTCTGTAGTATCGCCATTGTTTAACTTTATTAGTGGACCGTCATAATACCCATCTTTTATAAAGCATTGCAACATGATTTTCCCCATACTGTCATATACAATCGCATCCCCGTACAATAATCCATTTTTATAATTTACCAGGTAACATAGCTTGTTAGTATCATTTGAATAGAATGCTTTCCATTCACCATCCCGCATTCCTTCTTTAAATGTACCGGTATGTAACATTCGCGTAGTATTCAAAACACTATTGCCCGGGTAACGGTTGTCGATCATTTCCTCTGCCAAAATACCGGTGCTATCGTATTTCGCAGTAATGAATAAGGTGTGTTGGGAGGAAAGCAGTCCATTTTGATAAAAGGATATTTCTGTCAGCCCTTTAGCATAAGCTCTGTTTACCGCGTCTTTTAAAGCTGCTATTGTTTTTGAAGTGTCATCATTTAAGAGGGAATATTTGCAATAAGTTTTCAGAGAGGGATTGCCGTTTTCATGCCATTTACAATGTATATATGCTTCTTTTTGGTTGATTGGATAGGTTAATTCCGAAGGCCTTCCGTTAGGATAAAAAGCTTGCGTAGTATCAAAATTTTCATTCCCGTTGTGGGAATATCTTTTAACCCTGTCTCTGTTCCAGGCATCGGTAGCCATGGTCATTAGCTTGCCATCCGGATAGTAGGTCATAGAGCTACAGGCGGATTTAGGTTCCGGCAATTGTGTACTTCCATAGAAGTATATCTTAAAAGTGTTTGGAACAGAAACTCCGTCATTTCCTGAAGTACCATAATGAATCGGAAACAAAGGTTCAGGCCATTGCAGGTTTTTATTTGTTATTATCCATTTAGCAGGATAATAGTAGTAGTCTTTAAAATAATTCAGCGTATCAGCAAGCCTGCATTCAAATCTGATCATTTTATTCCCGTTCAGATAATATTGCTCTTCATAGCTATAATGATCCCCTGCCCATATTTTACCTCTCAGAATAGCATCTTCATTATAAGTATAAACTATTACGCTATCGGCATTCATTTTCATCTCCTGTATTACAATACCACCAGGACTATAAGCTGTGAAAAAGCTGTCAGGCATCTCATGTTTCCTGTATTTGCGATCTTTCTTTTTATATCCATCTGCTTTCAGTTTTCCATCCTCATAAAAAAATGAAAAATGGGCCCGTGTATGGTTTTTATTCCATGTTTCAACAAAAAACAATTGTTTGCTGTTATCATAAAAGACGCTTTCAGTATGTTGGGCTGATATGTTTGAAGAAATCAGGCTTGCAAGTAGAAACAGAATGTATTTTGTATTAGCTGCTTTTTTTATTCCCCAAAGATCAGGTTCCATATTTGCTAAGGGCTTGTCAGGAAATAAGTTGTACAATAGAGGCATAGTTATTTTTCTTTTTTTCAAGGCGTAAAAGCTGCGAATATCAAGAATATTTATCCCGATAGCTATCGGGATTACAACGCAGAAAAAATGGAAAAGAACAGGTCAATATGTACAAGTTATTTCCTGGCATGCCCAAAGTTCCCTAATAATTCTGATTATACAAATACCTGGTTTCATAAAATGTCATGTTCCTTATCTTTATCCTGATGAAAACATTTCCCCCGCTTCTTATTCAACCCTTAGCCACACAGCGCTGGCTTCCCTGGTTTCAGAGAAATATGCGCTGGGAAATGTTCAAAGGGAACGGCTTAAAGAAGGAGAAGATAGCGTATTAGAAAAATAATTTCCCGTTCCTCCGGGAATGTTCCTTAAGTGTTTGTTCACCTTTCATACATATAAAACCCTTTTTTTCCATTACTTTGCAAACGATTTATAACTAAATAATTGCTATAAATTTGCCATTGTTCTTTATAAAATGCTTTGGTGATTTTTGTAAAGTTTGCCATCCATTTGCCTGCATGGAGCAAACAAAAAAACAGTTTATATGAAAAATATCGGGTCAGTTTTATTATTTATTCTCTTCACAGCAGCAACGGCCAATGCACAGATTGCATTGGAAGGTGGCGTTAACATAGCAAATCTGTCTATCAAATCAGATGGCGCCAAATGGACAACTAAGTTTTTAACGGGAGGAGCTGTTGGCATTGCTGCAGATATACTGTTAGTCCCGAATATTTATTTTCAACCGGGCCTTTTCTATGAAATGAACGGTTGTACCATTACTGGTGTGCCCAATGGAAGTTTTACTGTCAGAACAGTTACCATCCCTTTGAATATTGAATACAAATCAGGTGATAAATGCAGTAGCCGGTTTTTTATTGGTGCTGGTCCCTATATTGGCCGTAATACCAGCGGCGAATATGACATTAGCGCTCATGGCAAAATACCAGCTGTCGGCGGGCCACTTGTTGTTGATCCCGCACCGGGATATAATTACAAAAAAGTTGATGTGGGATTCGGTATAAATTTGGGTTATCAGCTGAAAAAACATTCATACCTCAGGCTCCGGTACCAAGTAGGTTTTATTAACCTCATTCCGGGAGGAGATGCGGACAATTCCATTAAATCATCTTCGATTGGTGTTACTCTGGGTCATATATTCGGAGGGGGGTGTCGTGCCATAAGAAGGGAAAATGTTGACGTCAGTCCCAAAACCAATCATTGGAGGGGACTGAGTAAGGGTATATACTCCAGGCGTCCAAGGTTTCCCGATAATAAATATCCTAATTATTATCGTTAATAGTCTTCTGAAAATATAAAAACTATCGTCCATTTCCGGGCGTTAGGGTTTGCAATAATTTATCGCGAATTTCTTTGTATTGACGATTGTCAATATGCTGATTGATTTTGGTTTTAATAAGGCTGATTAAGATCAGCAATAGATTGACTAACCTCATTTGAACTTGCATTGTGTGGAAATAGATTTGCAGTATAATAATTTCAACTCACCAAAAAACAAAGGAGGTTAATTATGTCAACATTAGCATTATCAGCAAGATTGCCACGTTTAGGGTTAACATCAGCATTCGGCGACCTTTTGGAACCATGGAATGATTGGTTCCAGGATAGTTTTACCGCCAAAACATTGACGTTGCCCAGGGTCAATATAACAGAAAACAATAAAAGTTATGATCTGTCTTTGGTTGCACCCGGATTAACTAAAAAAGACTTCAAAATAGACGTTGATGGCAATTTGCTTACGATCAGCGCACAAAAGGAAGAAAGTAAAGAAGAAAAGGAAGAAAAATACACACGCCAGGAGTACAATTATTCTTCATTCTCCCGCACTTTCACACTTCCCGAAGAAGTGCAATCAGATAAGATTGATGCAACTTATGATGGTGGAATATTGAAATTGGTCCTTCCCAAAAATGTAAAAGTGGCTGAGAAAAATCATAAGGCCATTACCATTAAGTAATGATTTACGACAACTCTGAAAATAAATCCCGGGTAAGCCATGCTCCGGGATTTATTTTTGTTTTCTTCGGTTATTAAAACGCTAAAGCTATCTGAAGGCCGCCCCATTTGTGAGTAAGCCCGGTATTGAATTCTTTGCTCAAAAATGTCCGGAAATATTCAAGATGTAAACGGTGGGTTACAAATACTATTCCGAAACGATTTTGAAAAGTAAAATGGGAAATATCGCCGGGCCCAAGCGTATAGGGGCTCCTTTTATTAAATACACCTCCTTCCAATGTCGCGTCATAGCCTGTTACATCCAGTTCGGGATGTTCATAGCCATAGATACTGACGTTGCCTTTTGTGGCTTTTTTATCACTGAATGGAGATTCAAAATAGCCCAGTATCATAGTTAGGCCGGCACTCGCTTTATCACTCAGTGAGCCTATGCGTATCATACCATCGGCATCTAAAGAAAAAAAATGTTCTGATGACAGCAATTGTTTTTCATAATTAACCTGGTAATTTAATATTGCATCATTCCCGATCTGGTTTGACCAGCCTTTAGGTATTGAATTATTGGGCACAATTCTGTGAATAGCTGTATGCAAATCCATGGCCCCGGTTGCCGGGCCAATAATACCAATGCTCCAGGTAGCTGAGAATCTTTGCATTCTTTTAGGATCTATGGCTATCAGAAATGTTTTGAGAATAAAAAAGGAGGCGTATGGTCTGTCGCCAAACAGTATTTCGTTTTTGTCGGTGCTGGTTGGTGTATAGGCATCATCTTCTATTCCTAGTCCATACCTTAGGTAACTATTCTTAGGATGAATTAATAGTTTAGTTAGCGGGAAATTTTTGACCCATGGAGCAACCAGTTCTATATTGATACCTTGGGTATAGTAACGGTCTGCAGAGGCAAAATAATCGTTTTCATAACTGAAACGAAAGTACTTGTCACGTTTAATATTTTTGAAAGACCATGTATTATCAATTGCTTGTCCATAAACGGTCAAATGGAGCAGGCATAACAGAGATATAACAATTGCCTTTTTACGTAAATTTTGCATTTGGCACATTTCAATGTTTCGGTCATTTCCTTTCATAAACCCCGGAAAGTTGACCGAAGCCAATGATATGCTCACTCATTGACTTTTCAAGTTCTCTTTTAGTAGAAGTTGTTGGCATATCGAGTAATGAGTCCAATGCATAAACTTTGAAATAATAATGGTGTGCTCCTGAAAATGGACAGGGCCCGCTGTACTTGTTTTCGCCAAAGTCATTTCTTCCTTCTGCCTCCATTTCCCTTCCTGCTTTTATGTGCTTCACAGAATGAATATTCCATGCAATCCAATGTTGCCAGCTACGTATGGGCGCATCAGGATCTTCAACAACAATGGCCAGGCATTTGGTTTCTTCAGGGACACCTTTTATTTCGAGAGGTGGATTAATATTTTCGCCATCGCAGGTATATTTGGAGGGTATGAAGCCTCCTTCTGTGAATGCACTGCTGCTGACTTTTAATGGTTTAAAATCAACCGCCAGTACCGCATCCTCGTTTTTTACATTGTAATTCATAGCAGGTTATTTTTAGAGGAGTTATTAAAAGCAAAAAGACGCAAAAAAACATATATCTGCTCTGACAACTATCAGAATATACTCTGATAGTTGTCAGAGCACTTAAATGCCCTAAATATTTTAGTGAAATTTTATTATTGGATAATGAATGCAGGCAGGAGATCAGTTTACCTAAGAATTGCCTGATTAAGGGTGTGAAGTAATGACTCATTTTGGATGTGATGCTTACAATAAGCAGTTCGATGATGCGGCCACCTCGCCCTCGCTTGTAACCGGGGATGCTATAGCAGGTTCTTTATTGGTTTAATAAAAAATAAATTATTGTTTCTAATGAGCAGGGCCGTTTTCATCGGCTATTAGCTGTGGCAAATTAATTGTAAATGCTGAGCCTTCATTTGGTTTGCTGATAAAGCTAATACTTCCGTCAATCAATTCAATATATTTCTTTACAATGCTCAACCCTAAACCCGTGCCCTGAATATTTTCCACATTCCCTGCCCGGAAGAATTCGGTAAACAAATTTTTTTGGTCTTCCTCTGGAATTCCAATACCATGATCTTTTACTGTTATTGACATGTGGTTATTAGCTCCGGATGAAGTAAGCTGTATTTCTTTATTTTCAGGAGAATATTTGCTGGCATTTGAAAGCAGGTTTAGTAATATGTTTTTCAATATTTTTTTTGACTGTTTAATTGATGCTTCGCCATCATGCTGATATTTAATGAATTGGTTTTTTTTACATAAAATTCCATCCATTTCCAAAATCACGTCCCCTAAAAACTCCGGCAGGTTAAATGCAGCAGCTTCCACTTTAACACCATGGCTTTCTAATTGCACATTTGAAATAAATTCATCTAGAATATCAGTTAGATTATTTACGGAAAGTTCAATGCGCTTTAATCTTTTTTCCAGCAATTCCGGTTTATTGCTTGATTTTATTAAATAAACACTTGTAAGGATGCCGGATAATGGTGTGCGGAACTCATGTGATGCGAATGAAATGAAACGCGATTTCTTTTCACACATTTTTTTTCGCGTTCTATCGATTCAATAAGATCTATAGTTCTTTCTTTTACCTTGTTTTCGAGTTCTGCCTGATAATGCATATTTTGTGTAATATCTATTAATACATATTGCACTAAATTATTTTCCGGGTATAATTTTTTAGCAAATAATTTTACCCAAATATGGGTTCCATCCTTTTTTTTCATTTCCTGCACCCTGGTCCTTAATTCTCCTTCTCTTTTTATAATTTCCAGGTTTTTTTCTAAAACCGAATGGTCCACTAAATGATTAAGCGGATTATAATTATCTATAAAATCTTGTTTTGATTCATATCCCAAAAACTGTACACAAACATCATTAACCTTTTTTGATTTAAGCGCAATAATATCGAAAGTAAATATGGACGCTACAGAGTTTTCATACAAATTATGGTAATTAACTCGAAATGCATTAAGCTCTTTGGAAAGTTTACTTACTAGATCTCTGTAATCTATTTCCTTATTTGAGTGTGTCATATTAGTATGAATTTATAGCCCGTTATGATATTCATAAAATATACATTATGTTGCAAGATAAATTTTATATGACATACAAATTGTGATTAAAGTTACTTTTTGGGATGATTATTATCATAAACTACTCATCATAAATATATATAGAACTATTTTTTCTTCTGTCACTTATCCGGGAACATCCAGATGGAAACATTCCGATAGCTTTAGGAACCCTCTCCTCAATCTCGTCCACGTTTGAAACGAGAATGCTATGGTGGCGCGTTTGTAACGCAGGATTTACCATGCTGCATTAATTTCACCAACCCCTTCCTTCCCTATAATCGTCCTTTGCTGAATGAATATATGATTCCCCCGGCTTTAAAAACTTTTCACCGCATTTAAAAATCAGCATTATATTTACCAAACTTAAAAACATACCGATGAAAAACCTCGTATTATTTCTTTTCTCCTTTCTTATATTGGTGAGCGCCTGCAAAAAAAAGGATACCACCAGTACTCCTCCAGTCACTACAAGCCCCTACTATTTTAAGGGCACACTTGATGGCGCCAATTATAATTACACTCAAAACCAACCTGAGTACATGTTTATGTACACAAATGAAGCAGGTGGATACCAGGTTGCAAATGCAAGTTTATGGCCTTCTATTGGTCTGAGGTTAAGCTGGCCGGCAGATGACACAGTAAAGGAAAGCGATATTATGGGACTAATAGGGAAAACGCTCTACTTCAGTGATACAGCCATAACTCCGGAACTTACTTATGATAAGGTTGCTGCCGGGACCGGTTCCTGGACTTCTATTGATACTTCCAACACCAGCTATTATGTCAAAATCACCAATGTTACCTTTTTAAAGAAGGATACCACCATAGGGTATTATTTAAGGACCTATGTCATCACAGGTACCTGCTCGGCACTTATGACCGACTTAACCAAAACAAGTGTTTTTTCCGGGGGATACTTCAACTTTATTATTTCGAGAAGAGACCTGTAAGCAGACGCAGCACCTGCCAAATGGTTGTAGCTGGGCATTTACTTTCCTGCTATTATCACCAGGTCAGTGATTTTTGTTTCGTCGTTCGTTGGATATTTCTTGCGCCGCAAAGCTATAATTTCAAAACCATTTTCTTTAAGCGCATGGATCAGATAATCCGCCTGATGATAATGGACAAATAGCTGATCTCCGGAACTTGAAGTTTGGAATCCTGATTTGCTATAATCGTCTTCCATTGTGCTTATATAAAATATCCCATCTGATTTTAATAATTTCGGGACGTCGCTGATTAATTTCATGGTTTCTTCTTTCGAAAGATAAGGCAAACAAAAACCGCACATAACCGCATCATATTTTTTGTGGAGCTGATGAATATCTCTGCAATCCATTAATTGAAATTCAGCGCCGGGATTATTAATTTTTGCAAGGCCAATCATATTGGGAGCCAGGTCAATTCCCAGTATTTTAAAATCGGGCCGCTTTCTTAATAGATACTTTGTGATATTGCCCGGCCCACAAGCCAGTTCTAAAATACGGGCGTTTTCCTTTGGTAAGTAATCGCAAAACAAATCGAATGTATCTGCGTACAAACCCACATCCATATATTTATCCTGGTAGGCATTAGCGCACTTATTAAATACTTCTGTTGCAATTTTGGTTTTATCCATGGGGGGTTTTTCAAATGATGTACAATTCAAAAACAGGCACAATACTATTTTTTAAATCAGATTTTATTTATGAAATTAAACAATGAGAAACGATTTCTCTAAGTTTTTCAGTAATAGATAGGTTCAGGGATTTGTACCCATGGGATCCTTAAAGCCAATAGTATTTGATTTTCAGATAATTGTCAGTAATACTATTAAGATAGGGTGGGTCCGATGGCTTTTGTATTGTTTATTGTACCAAAGATGGCAAAACAGGTAAGCGATGGCGCATCCCATCGCCTGTTATTAGGGAGCCAAACAATCGTTTACAGCACTGAAGGTGGCGAAATAGGCAAGCGGTGCAGCCCATCCCCGTGAATGCGTGGTACATTTACAAATCATGCAGTTTTAGTAGGATATCTATCGCCACATGGCTTAAAGATTTATACCAGAAAGTTTTTGAGGTGTAGAAAACCTTCCCTATCTTTGCACTCCCAAAAGAAAAAACGGGATGTCATTATCAACGTTGTCGGAAGGGATGAAGTTCTTTAAAAAGCGGTAGAAAAGTTGTTTTTGCAGAGGCGCGATGTTTGCGTCTCCGCCTAGCAGGAGAAGCGCCCCGATGGTATCGGTCTTGCACCTCTGGAAAATAAAAAAGGTTTATTTTCAAAAACAATTTTGTGGTGTGATAATAACTCCCTACCTTTGCACTCCGTTAGAAACGGGGAGGTAACAAAAGAGTAACAGAAAGTTAATAAAAAGTTCTTTAGAAATTAATAAAAAAATGTACGGTTAAAGGCCGGAGGAATGGTTCAACGCCATAGCATTTACAGTTAAAACCACCCTTACAAAATGAGGGAAGTCCCTTTAGGGATTTAGGGTATGTTCTTTGAAAGATTGGGAAAAAAATAAATAGCAACAGCAACGTGACGATGAAGTTCGTCACAACAGGAAAAAGGATTCCGGTAAAATGTAGAGACGCAATGCTTGCGTCTCTGTTGAGTAACCGGGACCATAGCGAAAACAATACGATGAAACGATTGATTTCCGATTTTACCCGCTGGAACTCGCAAGAGTTAAAGCGGTCAATTAACAATGAGAACATCAGTCAGTTTCGAACAATTCATTTACAATGGAGAGTTTGATCCTGGCTCAGGATGAACGCTAGCGGCAGGCTTAACACATGCAAGTCGAGGGGCAGCACGGTAGCAATACTGGTGGCGACCGGCAAACGGGTGCGGAACACGTACAGAACCTACCTTGATCTGGGGCATAGCCCGGAGAAATCCGGATTAACTCCCCATAATATAGATGAGTGGCATCACTTGACTATTAAAAATTTATTGGATCGAGATGGCTGTGCGTCCCATTAGCTAGTTGGTAGGGTAATGGCCTACCAAGGCGACGATGGGTAGCTGGTGTGAGAGCACGACCAGCCACACGGGCACTGAGACACGGGCCCGACTCCTACGGGAGGCAGCAGTGAGGAATATTGGTCAATGGACGCAA
>CAISOH010000051.1 GCA_903887005.1 uncultured Bacteroidota bacterium
AACGCGATTAAATGAAACTTTATAACTTCGTCGTTCATTTCAAATTAATGAGCAGCAGAAGGCAATCAAACAAAAAAAAACAGTCAGGAAACAAAAAAATATTGCAAAGCAAAAATTTACCGCTTTTTAAAGTGATTGATCCGGTAATCCAAAGCTTTATAATTATTCTTTTTTTTTACACTCTTGATATGGGCAGCTCAGTCCAAAAGATTTTTTACTTGTTATTTGGATATCAGACATTAAGTTTATTAATCAATTATTTCCTGAAGTCAGCTAATCTGTTAAATAAAGAACGTCTGTTTTTTTTCTTCTCAGAAATTATATTTGTCATCCTTTTTATATTAAGTAAAAGGCTACCTGAAAAACTTATCCAGATAGATCCGGGTACCAGGAATGATTCTTTTCCTTTAATACTGATCATTCGTATGGCTGTTGCTACAGTTATTGCCTTTTGGTATTTCTACATTTGTTTCAGGGAAGCAAAGGACCTGTTAAAAACAGAAAGAAGTAACTTTGGAGATTATTAATTGTCCTGTTCCCGGCGAACTGCTTATTCTTATTAAAAAGGATAACAGCAATAGTAAGGCCCCATCACATACGAAACTCCACAACCTGACTTGTTCTATAATGTCTTTATTATCTATTGTAGTATTGTAACATTATATTTGCGCAAAATTTCACTCATTTATGTCATTATTGATAGTAGGTACAATGGCTTTCGACGCCCTGGAAACTCCTTTTGGCAAAGTTGACCGGATTATTGGCGGTTCGGCCACTTATGCTGCATGGGCGGCTTCCAACTTTACAAAACCTATTAACCAGGTATCCATTATCGGCGGGGATTTCCCGCAGGAAGAGCTCTCTGCGCTTGGGGAAAGAGGCGTTGCTTTTGACGGCGTGGAAGTAGTGCCTGATGGTAAAAGTTTTTTCTGGAGCGGACGTTATCATCTCGACATGAATACCCGGGATACACTCGTTACCGACCTGAATGTATTAGCGCAATTCGACCCCAAAATACCAGACAGTTACCAGGATTGTGAATACGTTATGCTGGGTAACCTTGCACCGGCAGTACAAATAAGTGTTTTAAACCAATTGAAGAACCGTCCAAAACTGGTCATACTTGATACTATGAACTTCTGGATGGATGTAGCGCTGGATGAATTAAAAACGGTGCTTGGCATGGTTGACCTGTTGATGGTAAACGATAGTGAAGCCCGCCAGCTTGGTGGAGAACATTCACTGGTAAAAGCCGCAAAAAAAATCCAGCAGATGGGGCCTAAATACCTGATCATAAAGAAAGGAGAACATGGGGCATTATTGTTTTATGAAGGAAAAATATTTTCTGCGCCCGCTTTGCCACTCGAAGATGTTTTTGACCCAACCGGGGCCGGAGATACTTTTGCCGGAGGTTTTATCGGGTATCTTGCCCGCATAAACGATATTTCGTTTGAAAGTATGAAAGCGGCTGTAATTATTGGTTCGGCTATGGCGTCTTATTGTGTAGAGAAATTCGGCCCTACCAGGTTAAAAGAATTAAGCCCGGCAGATATTGACAGCAGGGTGAATGAATTTGTAACACTGTCGAATTTTGAAATAAGATCTTGATAGATATGTAAGAAATGATTGCTTTACTCAGATTTGACAACTTTTTAAAAGTTTCAAAACTACAAAATGAAAAAATCGTCTGTAATTGTTATATTAATATTATTATCAGTTTTTTGTTATGGACAAAAAAAAGCTAATAGTAGTATCCATAAATCAACTCAATTTCCGGCTATAACAGGAATTGGAAAATATATTATAGGCGAGTTTACTATACAAGATTTGCATAATAAGATAAATTCAGGTGAAATAAAATATCAGAATTTAGTAGAAACAAAATTTGTTACAACAATTGAAATTTTTGATTCGTCACTTTTTGATGAAAACAAAAAAGCTTTTTATTTAAATAAAAAAGATGTTACAAATTTAATTTCAGAAGATGATACAAGAATTGAATTATCCTTTTTAGTTGATACTTTATACATTATTGATATTACGAACCTACCATCTACATTTAAAGAAGCTTTTTTAAAAAAATATGGAAAGGGAAAATTAAAAGTAGGACAATTATTTCCTGAGCATCCTTATACTATTTGTCGCACTTGTGAGCTCTGCCCATCAAAAAAAATGAAAAATTTTGATAGTAGCTATAATTACAAAAATGACAAAATTTCTACTAAACTTTCCAAAACGAGAATATATTTTAATGGGAATGATGATAACGATTGGTGGGATTGTATATGTCATGAATCAGAAGATATTAGGATAGAGAATGAACGTAGTTGGATAGCATTTTATCTTAAAGAAGTATTGCCACTTCAGCAAGCCAAGAAAGATAGTATAGAGAAACACAATAAAGAAGTAAATAATATATATAAAAAGCTTTAGGATTTATCACAATCTTATGTCTTTTCATAAAAAGCAAGACCCGATAGCTTGAATTGCTTCTGGGGCTACCGTGAATACTATAAAAAACTCACTTTAGTTAAAATGAAACTTCATTAGCATCAGCACACTGCCAACTATTGCAAGAAACTGAACTACCCCGGCGATAAAAATATTTCTCGTAATCCTTACTTCAATCTCCTTCATTTCTATTCGCAAGGATGCAATATCTTCTTTGGTGGCGAAAACTGTTGTTTTATCGTTTAGTTGCTTTTCTACTTTTGTTTCCACATATTCAGCAAGGGGATTTAATACAAAAATACAAAAAAAATTGTCCGATATTACAATTTGAATATTGGGTGGTGTCTCAATTGAATGTTAAGGAAATGTTTCCTGCATCCGGTATTTCTACCACCCTCAATATTAAATCAAACTAAATTGTAAGTTTGTGCCTATAGCTAATTAACAAATAACCAAACTTCATGAAAATCATCCCCGGAGAAATAAAAACCGCCTTACTTCATGCTTATTTATTAGGCTCCATAGCGCCGCGGCCTATCTGTTTTGCCAGTACCATTGATAGCGAGGGTAATTCAAACCTTTCTCCTTTCAGCTTCTTCAATGTGTTCGGCAGCAAGCCGCCTGTACTGATATTCTCTCCCTCCCGGAGAGTTCGGGATAATACGATCAAACATACCCTTGAGAATGTTTACGAGACTAAGGAAGTAGTCATAAACGTAGTAAATTACAATATTGTACAGCAGGCAAATCTTACCAGTTGCGAATATCCAAAAGGTACTGATGAATTTATAAAAGCGGGTTTCACAGCCGTGAAATCGGATATGGTAAAGCCGTTTCGCGTAAAAGAATCGCCGGTTCAGTTAGAATGTAAAGTGTTGCAGGTAATAGAAACCGGTAAAGAAGGCGGCGCGGCAAATCTTATTATTTGTGAAGTGCTGTGCATGCATATTGATGATAATGTGCTGGATGGATCAGGCAAAATAGACCCGCACAAAATAGACCTCGTAGCCCGTATGGGTGGCGATTATTACTGCCGTGCATCCGGCAGCGCCATATTTGAGGTGCATAAACCAAATGTGGAACTTGGTATAGGTGTTGACGCTTTACCGGCGGAGATACGTAACAGCCGCATACTTACAGGAAATAACCTGGGCATGCTGGGCAACAGTACTTCTATGCCCGTTGTCAGCGAAATGATATATGACGAGCGTTTGTCCGTTTTACTGAAAGAATATACGCATGACGAGGACGCAAAACAACAGGCGCTGCACCTGTATGCAAAAGAACTCCTTGATTCCGGAGATGTATATAAAGCCTGGCAGGTATTGCTTGCAGAGTAAATTTTGTTGATACGGTTTTCAATAAAAAATCCGGTCATCCTGTACCTGCTTATCATAATGCAGTTTTGAAATTCATCCCGATAGCTATCGGGATGAATTTGCAAAGCTTTGTTAATATCTTGTGCATATCATATAAGGTTAATGTCCTAATAATATTTTGGTAACATATTTGTTGGTAACTTTAGATAACTAAAACTGACTAACATGTTATGGCGGAGATTCAGCGGAGAACCATTACGGATGCCGGTAAAGAAAGCGGTAGAAGAAGCAATCATTAAGGAAACAAATGCGGGATTTAAACTCAAAGTCTGCATAGGCACTGATTCCCAGGTCCGTGCGGCAGAAACAGAATTCGCCACTGTTATTGTATTTCTCCGTGAAAAACATGGCGGATTTATGTTTATCAGTAACGATAAAACAAAACAGCCATATAGCATTAAAGAGCGTATGCTGGTAGAAGTAGCCAAGAGCATAGAGATAGCTTATGATCTGTGCGATTTGTTCAACAAGTATGATGTGGACATGGAAGTACATGCCGACATTAACACTAATCCGCAATTTAAAAGCAATGAAGCGCTCCGCGAAGCTATGGGCTATATACTTGGTATGGGCTTTGCCTTCAAAGCTAAACCAGATGCTTTTGCCAGTAGTTGCTGCGCTGATAAAATGGTAAATTAAGAAAGAAAGAGATACTACTCATCTCTATGCTCACAGAGGGACCACCCCCCTGGCAGGAATTATTTCCTCTTTATATTTTAACAATTCCTACTTTTTTTTATTTTTTTCTGTCTTTTTATAAATAAAAAGCATAAATTTACTATCATAATTAACGCATTTTTATAATGAAACCCCAATATATACTTCTATATTTCTTTTTTACTCTGTTTGCCTGCACAGCATTCGCACAACGTCCGGTAGAGTTTATAGAAAACAAAGGGCAATGGGGAAGTTGGTTTAAATACAAAGCAACAACACATGGAGGTGAAGTATTTCTTGAAAAGGATGGTTTAAGGTATGTTCTTTGCGACCCCACCAACAATTATAAAATGGATTCTTTTCATCATGGGCAATTGAAGGAAAAACCTTTAATGAAATTCCATGTGTATAAAGTAACTTTTGAAGGGGCTAATGAAGTGCAGTTGCAGGGACAAAAGTTACAGGAAAATTATTACAATTATTTTATTGGTAACAAACCAGAACTTTGGAAATCAGGCATTCATCCCTACCTGGCTATGGATTACAACAATCTGTATAATGGCATTAATATGCACCTTACCTCCGAAGGGAATTCTCTTGTTTATGAATTTTTTATTCAGCCAGACGCAGATGCATCACAAGTAAAATTAAATTTTGAAGGTCCTGATAATATATACATTAACGAAGGCAACCTCGTTATAAATACATCAGTAGGAAAGATGATGGAAATGAAGCCTTACGCCTTCCAGTATATTAATGATAACAAAGTAGAAGTAGCCTGTAATTACCACCTGAAAAATAACAAAGTAACTTTCGACTTCCCTAATGATTATGATCATTCAAAACAACTGATAATAGACCCTACCGTGGTGTTTTGTTCATTTACCGGATCTACTGCTGATAACTGGGGCTTTACTGCAACATATGATAATGCCGGCAACTTATATATGGGAGGCCTAGTTAATGCGCTTGCAATTGCAGGAGGTGGATCATACCCCGTAACCCCGGGCGCTTACCAAAGCACATTTGGCGGAGGCGAAGGCGCCTCCGGATTTGAATATGGCGCTGATATTGGCATCATGAAACTAAGCCCCGATGGCAAAACACGCATATACGCCACATATCTCGGCGGAAGAAATAATGAACGACCCCACAGCCTTATTGTGGACGGAGCCGGCAATCTCATAGTTGCAGGCCGCACACATTCTGATAATTATCCGGTTACTCCCGGTGCATTCCAGACTACCAATGCCGGCGGATGGGATATTATTGTAAGTAAACTTAACCCTGCTGCTACTGCCCTGTTAAGCTCTACTTATGTTGGGGGAAGCGGCGATGATGGCTTGAATTTCGATTCAACCGAGTATGGTTACGGACACCTGAAATATAATTATGGCGATGACGCCCGCAGTGAGGTGCAGATGGATAATGTGGGCAATATTTATGTCGCCAGCAGCACCATGTCAGCTAATTTCCCAACTACTGCAGGGGCAATTGCCACCACGCTTTCCGGTATGCAGGACGGTGTTGTATTTAAAATGAATAGCGCGCTTACATCTCTTATTTGGAGTACCTACCTGAGTGGTATTGGCGATGACGCGGGTTATGTGCTCGCATTCAATACTACTCAGACTTCTCTCTATGTAGGTGGGGGTACAAATAGTACAAATTTTCCGGTTACCGCTGGTTCATGGCAATCCACATATGGGGGAGATACTGCTGACGGATATATATTAAAATTCAAAAACAGCCCACCATACAATATACAGAAAGGGACATTTATTGGTACCGCCCATTACGACCAGGTATATGGCCTCCAGGTGGACGGGGATGATAATGTATATGCTATGGGCCAGTCTTTAGGTGGCGCGTTCCCTGTTACAGCAGGAGTTTACACCAATCCTAATTCCTGCCAGTTTGTAATAAAACTCGACAGCAATCTCACAACTGATCTTATTTCTACTGTTTATGGCTCAAAGGACCCGCTTCATACCAATATTTCACCCGTAGCCTTCCTCGTAGATACTTGCCAGAATGTTTATATTTCAGGATGGGGTGGAAATATAATGGGAATACTAGGTGGAGGGATTGCAGGCCTTGTAGGGTGCGGCACAACTATTGGAATGCCGGTAACCTCAGACGCAGTCCTGGGAACAACTGATGGCCTGGACTTTTATTTTATTGTCCTGGGACCAGGGATGACCTCGTTGCGCTACGCAACATTTTATGGAAGATCTACTCCCGGCAGCCCTGGTATGGGTGAGCATGTGGATGGAGGTACCAGCAGGTTCGATAAACATGGTATCATATACCAGGCTATTTGCGCAAACTGCGGTGGTACCGCCGGACCGCCATTTCCTACTACCACAGGCGCCTGGGCTACAGTTGATGGCAGCACCAATTGTAACGAAGCCGGTTTGAAAATTGCATTTAACATCGGTCCTGTAACTGCGGTAGTTACCGCCGGGCCAAGTACCAGCGGCTGCGCGCCCCTTACTGTAAACTTTACAAACACTTCCAGCAACGCCCTTTCTTTTCTGTGGCAATTCGGTGACGGCACTACCAGTACCACTTTTTCACCCACGCATATTTTTACATCCGCAGGTACTTATACCGTAACATTATCTGCGTCCAACTCAAACGCGTGTTTCCGTACCAATGATACGGCATACCTCATCATTCATGTGGACACTAACGTAATTATTCCTGACTTTACTTATAAACTTACGGATAGCTGCGGACCTTATGTCGCTTCATTTACAAATACTTCTATTGATAAGGCCGGTGGTACTCCATCTTATTTCTGGCTTTTGGGCGATGGAACTACCTATTCAGGCACTACCCCACCCGATCATAATTACCCCGATACAGGAACTTACACGGTAACACTTGTAATGTCTGATGCTTTAGCCTGTAAAACACCGGATACAACTTTCAAAAAGATCAGGATTCATAACTTTAAGGTTTCCGCACATTTTACGGTGCCCGATACTTTATGCCTTGGCTCCGCTTTTATTCCATCGGTAACCACCATAAACGGGGGCCCCACTACATGGACTTTTGGCGATGGCAAATCATCCACCAGCGGCGATCCAAGCCATACCTATGACAGCGTTGGCACCTACACCATAAAATTCATTGTCCGCAACAGCGGCGCATGTAATGGCGTGGACAGCGCTACACAAACAATAACAATAGAACCAACTCCCATTGCGAACTTCTCTTTCACACCGCAAACACCAATACCTAATATTCCTGTAACATTTACCAACCTGTCAGTAAAAGCTATCCGCTACCTGTGGGATTTTGGGGATAATAACAGTACCACCGATGTTAACCCGGTACACCAGTATGACAGGACCGGCACCTACAAAGTATGCCTTCAGGCCTTTAATATCAGTGACTGCCCGTCAATTATCTGCAAACAGGTGCCTACTGAGGTGCATCCGTTAATTGGCCTCCCAACGGCGTTCAGCCCGAATGGAGATGGAGAAAATGATATTCTTTATGTGCGTGGTGCGGCAATAAAAACCTTAGACCTGAAAATATTCAACAGGTGGGGCCAATTGGTTTTTGAAACGACCACCAAAGAGAAAGGATGGGATGGCACATTTAACGGGCAGCCGCAACCTATCGAGGCTTACGCTTATGTGCTTCAGGCTACTTTCATTGACGGGACAGCAAAACTGCTGAAAGGAAATATAACTTTATTGCGATGAGAAAAGAATTAGGTTTGATAATCGCTTTGTTTACCCTCTCTGTAGCGGGCGTTTATGCTCAAAGCATACACTTTTCTCAATATTATAATGCCCCGCTGCTCCTGAATCCGGCTAATACAGCCCTGATGCCTGATAATGATTTCAGAGTTGGATTGAATTACCGTAATCAATGGTCTGTTGTTCCTGTTCCATACAATACATTTTCAGGGTATGCCGATTTTAAAGTAGGCGGTAACAGGAGTAATGAGAACCATAATAACTGGCTTGGCATAGGCCTTGCTTTTTTTAGCGACAAAGCCGGTGATGGTAATCTTGCATTGTCTGAATTCCAGGGCGATATGGCATACCATCTACAGTTAAGCCAGTTTACCATGTTGTCAGTTGGTCTGTCTGCAGCCACAGTTCAAAGGAGCGTAAATTATGACAACCTCATTTTTGACACGCAATGGGATGGCGAAACCTTTAACAGGAACATTGGAAATGGCGAAAAGGTCGGGATAATTAAAACCAACTATTATACAATAGGGGGCGGCGCCAATTTTGCCTGGTTCCCGAATGAGGACCTGTATGTAAAATTAGGCGGCAGCCTGGAAAACATAAACCAGCCTGCGGAAAGTTTTTACAATAACACAAATAACAAAATAGGCTATCGCGAAATTGCTAACCTTGATATGTTATATCGTACCGGTCCTGTGCTTATTGTAAATCCGTCGGCCTACTATACAACTCAGAACGGGGCTGCCGAATTAGTGTTTGGCTCTCTGTTCCGTACTATGTTGAGCGGCAAAAATCAGGCTGCTTCCCAGTTAATACTCGGATTATTTACTCGCATGGGCGATGCGGTCATTGGTGTTGCTGGTTACCAGATCGGCGCTGTGCAGTTCATGGCCAACTACGACTTTACTATATCAGCTTTAGCCCCTTACAATGCATCCTACGGGGCTTTGGAATTCTCCCTGGTGTATTCCAGGCAATACCTCCGGAACGATGGTATTAAAAGAACCTATAGCTGCCCCCGCTTCTTTTAACAAAAGATTTCGTAATAAACTAAATCGTGGTATTATTTTTGTGCAATTATTAACCGTATGGAACATCAAAAGAATAAAATTTTATTAGTTGAAGACGATACCAACTTTGGGCAGGTTTTAAAAAACTTTCTGGAGTTGAATGATTTTGTAGTAGAATTGGCTCGTGATGGTATCCTCGGTCTCGCCGCATTTCGCCGGGAGAAATTTGATATTTGCTTGCTGGACGTGATGATGCCCAATATGGACGGCTTCACGCTCGCAGAAGAGATCCGGAACGTGGACCCCGATGTACCACTATTCTTCCTCTCTGCCAAAAGCATGAAAGATGACATTTTGACAGGATACAAGCTGGGCGCTGATGATTATATCACCAAGCCATTTGACAGCGATGTATTGTTGTCAAAGATAAAAGCAGTACTGAAACGCAACCAGGAACTGCAGGAAAAACAACATTCCCAGATAGAATTCAATATCGGTATGTACCATTTCAACAGCAAATTGCGCACGTTGAAACATGGTACGGAAAGCAGCACCCTTTCTCCTAAAGAGAACGAACTGCTGCTGATGCTGTGCGAATATAAAAATGACCTCCTGCCCCGCGAGACCGCACTAAAACGGATATGGGGCAGCGACACCTACTTCAATGGCCGCAGCATGGACGTTTACATTGCCAAGCTGCGTAAATACCTCAAAGAAGACACCAGCGTGGAAATAGTAAACATCCACGGTAATGGCTTCAGGCTGGTAGTGCCGGAGTAAAACCTAACCAACCCCTGACCCCTAAAGGGGAACCAGGGATTTAGCTGTTTCAAGGTTGTTTGGCTGAGCAATTCTATTGACCAATTTTAACTGGAACGATAGCATTTTAAAAACCTGGAAAGGCTGATTTACCAACGAATAAATATTTCCAAACAGGATGCAAATAATTGTATCCTGTTTTTTATTTTTATGATAGGAGAAAAGTCTTGCTCTGATTGTATTGGATTTCTCATTCTTTTTATTGAGCTATTCAGCCATTTCGGAATTCAGCCATTATTTTTCACGTTTCCACATTTTCACATTAAATTGAGCCATTCAGCCATTTCGAAATTGAGCCATTATTTTCACATCTCCACATTATCGCATTTTCACATTAAATTAAGCCATTAAGCTATTAAGCCATTGAGCCATTAAGATGAGAAATTATTTCATTACTTTTGCCTTCAATGAAGCATTTGCCAAACCTGCTTACGCTGGCCAATCTGTTATGCGGCTGTATTGCCATTACTTATGTACTGAGTGCACAGCCATTTCTTACTATGAACCTTCAGGGTGGTGGCCTCCCCTCCTGGCAATGGGTGTATGGCGCGCAACAGATGTATCTCGGAAGTATATTCATTGGCATAGCCGCAATATGCGATATGCTGGACGGGCTTACAGCCAGGGCATTAAAAGTATTCTCCCCGATTGGTAAAGACCTCGATTCCCTTGCTGATGTGGTATCATTCGGAGTAGCGCCTTCTGTAATCATTTTTAAGTTTTTATGGGATGCGCAAATGGGTGAAAAAAACGCCTTCGATGTAAATATGCTGGGTATGGCCCCTGCATTCCTTATAGCCTGTTTTGCTGCGCTCCGGCTTGCTAAGTACAATATTACGACCGCTGCTCAAAAATCATATTTTATCGGTATGCCGGTTCCTGCAGTGGGTATATTTGTTGGTTCTTTACCCCTTGTAATGTGGTTTAACTCAGGTATAATCCACCATTATTTTGCTATGGGATTGCAAAATAAGTGGGTACTATACCTAATCATAGCCTTACTTTGCTGGCTGATGGTATCAGGTGTGAAATTTATAAAGATGATACCGGCGAAATGGAACTTCGCCCATGCATGGCCGCATTTGGTGTTAGTAGTATTTACAGGAACTGCAATAGCTTTATTTTCAGTAGCTGCAATACCCTTGGCATTTATAGTGTATGTGCTGCTATCATTTATTTACAGGCAACCGGAAACAATTGAAAACAATAATTGAATTACCGTTATTTTTGTCACTTAAATACCAGGTTGCCTATTTAACCCTTTATCTTTTTAACTTTTCGACCCTTTAACCCTTTAACTTTTTGCTTTTAACTTTTAACTTTTAACTTAAAATGAAGTACTTAGCGCATATTAATGTAATGCCACTCAAAGAACTGCTAGACCCACAAGGTAAAGCAGTGAACACAAGCCTGCATAACCTCGGATTGACCCATGTACAGGATGTTCGCATAGGCAAACACATATCATTGAATATTGAAGCCTCCGGCAGGGACGAGGCGGAGATCATGACACGGGAAGCCTGTAAAAAACTACTCGCCAACCCGGTGATGGAATCATTTGATTTTACATTAGTGGAAGGATAAAAACCCTCCTGCTCCCTAAAGGGAGTGACATGCTCTTTTATTATTTATTTTTTCAATTCCCCTTTAGGGGTTAGGGGTTATGCTTTACCTGGTTCCTTCGCCCATCGGCAATCTTGGAGATATCACATACCGAGCGGTAGAAATACTGCATAAAGCGGATGTGATATTGTGTGAAGACACCCGCAGCAGCCTGGTGTTGCTGAGGCACTATAATATTCAACAGCCGGTAACCCCTTACCACCAGCATAACGAGCACAAAATACTCCCGCATCTTATAGAGCAATTATTATCCGGCAAAACCTTCGCGCTGATTACCGACGCCGGAACTCCCGGCATTTCAGACCCCGGCTTTTTATTGGTACGAGAGTGTATCCGGAATAATATTCCCGTAGAATGCCTGCCCGGCGCTACGGCATTTGTACCAGCGCTCGTACAAAGCGGCATACCATCCAACAGATTTGTATTTGAAGGCTTCCTGCCACTTAAAAAAGGCAGGCAAACCATGCTGAAACTGCTTGCCGTTGAAGAGCGTACAATCATACTCTATGAATCTCCGCACCGCCTCGTAAAAACACTGCACGAACTGGCAACCGCATTTGGCGCCGACCGGCAGGCCGCAGTATGCCGCGAGCTTACCAAAATATTTGAAGAGACCAATAAAAATACACTCACTGCATTAGCCGCCCACTACGAAAAACATCCACCCAAGGGAGAAATAGTCCTGATAATTGAAGGGGCTTCTTCATCCGCTCATAAAGTTCCCAGGTACAATGAGGAGGAAGAGCAATAATACCAATACCCATGTTAAATTAGTCCAAAAAATGCGGGCCATAGATAACACCTCCCTTTAGGAGGGCCGGGGCTTTAAAGTTCACCGTCCAGCACATTTGACAGGGATACATTAAAGTTCACCTCCCATTTGGAGGGTCGTGGTTTATCGGCTAATTATCCAAGCCATTTTATATTTTGATGCTAATATTGGAATTTGTTGAGGTCTTGGAGGTGTCCCACACCTTTTCGGTGTGGAACACCTGTGCTAAATAAAGTTAACTAATTGATTGCCACATCAATAATGGTCGAACTAAGGTTATTTTTTAATACCGTATATTAGGTGCCGTTAGTTTGACTATGTTATGTTTGTATGAATTACCGGAAACACCTCACTTCGGCATACATGGACAAAGCAAGACCTTCGTCTGGTTTTAGCCTCAAAGGATTATAGCAATTAAAATAAATTATTTATCAAAATCTTTCAAAACAATTCAAAACTTCTTATATTTACTTATCAAATCCGTATTTTATGAAAAACACCTTTATTCTCCTGTTAGTATTGATGAATGCTGCTGCATATGGGCAGATGATGTCTGTACCCGCCTACATCCCTAAAACCGGCCTCATCGCATGGTTCCCGTTTACCGGAAACGCCATTGACAGCTCCGGGCACGGACATAACGGAACGGTCTATGGCGCTACCATGACTTATGACCGGTATGGTCGTCCAAACTCGGCATATAGTTTCGATGGCACCAGCAATTATATTTATGTCCCGCCGGGAACACCGGGTTATGACATCTCCACAGATATTACGGCCAGCCTTACCATATCCGCATGGGTAAAATCTTATAACTATTTCTTTACCAGCCAGGAGCAAATATACTGGCGTGGAGACGCCACCCCGGCGCATGACCCGCATATGCTGTATATAAATGGCTCGCAAATCAGGCTCAGGAGAGACGTAAATCCCGGTACTACCTCCAATGAAGTTGGATATTCAATTACCGGCCTCGATACCAATTTTCATCTGTTTACTGGCACCTATGATTCTGCCAGCGGGTATATGTGCATCTATGTGGACGGTATGCTGAAAAATAAACAATACCTGCCCGGGCTGGAAACCTATCCCACATCTACCATGTATAATTACATCGGCGCTGTTGATGGCGGCACCTGGCAGTTTTTCTATGGCACTATCGACGAACTGGCCCTCTGGGACCGCGCATTAACTCCCTGCGAAGTAACGGCGCTGTATTATTCCATACCGGACCTGGTAACCAAACAACCCGTTAATGACACCTTAAACACAGGGGGCACAGCAACATTTACCATTACGGATGCAGTGCCATCAGCCACCTACCAATGGCAGGAGAATGCAGGCCCCGGATTTGTAAATTTAACCAATACCCCACCCTATTCAGGCGTATTTACCAACACACTGAGCATATCCCCGGTTACCCTGGCACTGTCCGGTAATTCATACCGCTGCATTCCCGCTGCCGATAGTTGTTTGAATGATTCATCCGCTTCGGCTAAACTGGTAGTACGCACACTCATACCCTCCTGTATTCTCAGGGTGAATGACAAATCAGCCATTTCTATAATTCCCAATCCCAATAACGGCACATTTATGATCAGCGGACAGCGTAAAGACAATAATGGCCTCGACATAGAAATTTCTGATGTATTGGGCCAAATCGTTTATTCAGAAAAAATAACGCCTCAAAACGGGCAGATAAATAAACAGGTCGTGCTGAATAGCGCCCTGAGTAATGGCATTTACCTGCTAAGAATAAAATCGGACAATGAAAATACAGTAGTGCGGATAATGAAAAACAACTGAACCCCTACCCCAGAAGGTGAACCAACTATTTTGCCAATATAAGGTTATTATTTTGTAGTCCTATCTAAAAGTTTTTATAGAGGAGGGTGCTAGAAGGACATATACCAACACAGCCGTACAAACAGATACCAATCCAAATTCTTAAAGACAAATCAGCAGAAACTAAAAATCCGTCGCAAGGGAAATATAGACTAACGGCTTTTTTAGCCCGTCAATGTTCCAGGCGGCGTCGAGGCGCACGAAATATCCGAATATTGAACTGCGCAGGCCTGCACCATACCCTAATGCCAAACCATTGCTGTTTGGTATGATAAGGTTAAGAATTACATTATTATTCACCGCGGTATAAGGCGAACTCGTAGCATTGGCGTCAGGTAAAAAGCCCCTCCAGGCTGAACCGGCATCCATAAACGCCACTAACTGCAGGTTTTTGAGAATGGCCGATTGAATGGGCCTTTTCAAAAAAGTGGTCAATACCGGCAGTCGCAATTCTGTATTCAACACTGCAAAATTATTACCGGTACGGGCATATTGTTTATACCCTCGTAATGGCGTAGCCAGCGTCTGGAACCCATAATTATCTGCTGGAGGCTGGTTGGCATTTGCCGCACGCTGGGGCTCATACCAGTTGTCAACACCGCCCATCAGGTACTCCACTTCGCTGGTGCCGTCAGAGTGGGCGTAGGCGATGCGGTTGGCCAGGATAAAGTTCTTGTATATCTTCTGGTAATTGCGGATATCCAATCCCAGGTTGTAACAGCTCTTATTGCCGTGGTTCAGCCCATAAAGGTATTCACCGTAAAATTTGAACCGGGTCCCGTTGCGGATATTCAGGACAGGGCTTATAGTATTATCAAATATATATTCGAGCCGGCTGGTTGATGTATAAGCAGAACTATTAGGAACAAAATTAGCGAGGCTAACGGTATCGGTGACTTGCTCCACAAACTGGTCTTGCCGCAAACCGGTATGGAAACGAATGCTGTGCGTTCTGTCGAGCGGATAGCTGAAATCAGACTGTATCATATTCGCAGCAGTTTTGAATAGCTGGAACGATGAAAATACTTTATTGCCGTTTTGATCATAGTAATCAACCTGCATAGTTTGTTTGTCCGTAGTGCGCAGGAACATCAATCCCCAGTCAAGCCGCCGGGTGAAATTCTGGTACTGCAAAAAATAGGTCGAAGACTGCATAGGAATACTGACCGGAAACTGGAAGCCTGTTGTAATCCTATGATTTTCCATCAGCTCGTTAAGGCTTATAGTAACAAGCCCGCCAAGTGGCGGATTAACATATGCTACTCCATTAGTGCCTATTGATTGATATTGCGAAAACAAAAGGCTGTTATCCAGTTTTATGGATAAAAAATCGGGTTTGAAACTCAGGCGGTAAGGCGATGGCTTCATCTTCACATACGCGCTGTCTGTTATCTCTGTCAAAAGGGAACTATCTGCTGCGGCATTTTCAGCATTGGCGTTGTGAATGTTATTAGGCCTGTTTTTACTCCTGCGCTTAGGGGCGGCAACTGTATCAGAAAACTCAGACTGAAACGCGTTTCCACCCTTTATTTCCGGGTGTGAAGGTTCCTCTTCATCATGTATATTGCTGTTTTCCTGGCCAGGTGGAATAGTATTCACTGAATTGTTCTTTACTTCCGGTTTTTCAACGGAAAGGATTGTTGGCAATAATTTCTTTTCCGTCACATTTTCACCGGGCATTTGCAGCTCATGAAAATATACTTTGTACTTATCCTTGTCCTGCACCACATCGGCAACTTCTCCGCTGGCAAGGTTATACTGGTGGCAAAGAATGCTGGTTGAATAATTGGTAATTGGCACGGAATAGGCAGAGTCTTTATTTTTCCTGTTCCGGGCGAAAAGCACTACATATTTGTTATTGATCCCATTAGCATCATACAGGTAGGCGAAGTTATCAAGGCCGTATTGTATTGGCTGGGTTATATGCCCCGATGCAACATCAGTACATTGCAGCAGTTCAGTACGGTTTGTTTTCGTGTTATAAAAAAACACGTTCAAAGGCCCGTTGGGCAATTCATTTACGCCAACCGGAACATTCAAATCGGGTTTAGGCCTGTTGGAAAGAAACAGTATTCCTGTCCGCGACCCGCCACTGATGAAAACCGGGGCGACATCGTCCCATGCATCGTCTGTAATGTTAGTCATCTTGGAGCCCTTAATAGTAAACATATACAGGTCTGTCTGGCTCTTCTTTATAGCAGAGAATACCAGCTTGTCGTCATCCTGCATAAAGGTCATTCCAAGCACCCGGTCAAACCTGTTTTTGGGTATCACAATGTCATCAGTTCTTCCTTTCAGGCTGTTATATATTCTAAGAATGGTCTGGGTGCCTTTTTTATAAAGTATGGCCAGCTTATAACCAGTATTAGACCATGCCATCATCGGGTAGTCCGGATCAGTTTGTTCTGTAAGGTCTCTTTGCCCGCCTTCAAGCAATGTGGCGACTTCCTGCTCTTTCGAAGTCTTTTGGGTATAAACAGTATATTGGCCATCCTTCCACGCTACATAAGATATATCACTACCCCTTGGAGATACCCTGATATTTCTTATTATAGTATTATCCTTAGGTACCTTCAACGATATAAGGCCTTTAGTACTGTCCGGTTTTTCCTGTTTTTGGGCATCCAGGGCATACACTTTTTTATAGAAAACAATGCAGGAATCATAGGCTTTGGTAACTTTAATTCCAAGGTTATCCCTGTCCATCATCGCCTTGTTGAGACTGGTTTTCAACTGCATACTATACAGCAGGTTTTTCACCGTATTTACACCATACTGGCTGGATACGAATTTCCAGAAAGCCTTGCCCGCCAGCTCCGGGTATTCATCGGCCAGCTCATAAAAACCCACGTCGGGCCTTGAGTCAAGGAGGCTTTTCCATTCGCTGTTTGTCCTGGCGTCCCAGCCGTCAACGAGATAAGAAATATATCCATCGGTCACCCATTCAGGAAGATTGAGCAACAATGCGTTCTTCACCATTTTCTTGAAGTTCTCGCCAAATATCATGCGCTCCATTACCACCCGCGCCATACCTGCACGTATCTGGTGACGAAGATCAGTATGTTCACCCGTAAAGTAAACCACAAGTTTATCACCCACCAGGTTCAGCGTACCGGCACGCACATTCTCACCTAATTGCGTCTCATCTTTCAGGCCTATATTTGATTGGCGATATTCTTCATAAGAATTGTACAGAATAATATTGAAACGTTTGGGAAATTGCCCTCCCAGCTTTCTTTCTATTATACTTATGTTATTTTCGGCTTCTTCGGCCACATATCTCCCCAGCTGGCGACCCGCCCTGTCATAATGATATACACGGAAATGTTTGGTATCAAAATATTTCCAGTCAAATTTCCGGTTTTGGATACGGTTTTGCCCAAACACTTCCATATATGTTTGCCCGCTAACCAAGGCAGGTAAAGCAAGGAAAATCATCACAACTGTAAAACCTATTAATTTATTAATAAGCCTCAGATTGTAAGCCATAAGTCGGTAGAAAATATCCGCAATTTTCTTTTCAGGCATTTTCCAAAAATATTGAACTTAACTTTGCAATATAAATTACAATACAAATTACAAAAATTATTCCATCCGTATATGTTAAATGTTATTTTTTTCACCTTCAACGCATTTGAAGAAAACACATACCTGATTACCAACGATAAAAAACAATGCTGGATTGTAGATCCGGGCATGTATGATAAACGGGAATCAGACCAAATAATTGCATATCTTACCGATAAACAACTACAACCACAAGCCATTATTAATACTCATGCACACCTGGACCACCTGTTCGGTGTACAGGCTTTAATTGACAAATATAACATTCCTTTTGGTATTCATGAGCTTGAAATATCCGTGCTGCAAATGGCCGCCGCATCTGCCGCAATGTTTGGATTAAATTTCAGGAATCCTCCAAAGCCCACCTACTTTATTAAGGAAGGAATTTTGCCACTTGGAGATGATAATCTTGAAGTATTTCATACGCCAGGCCATTCTCCCGGCAGCATATCCTTTTATTATCCAAAAGGCAACTGGGTGATTTCCGGGGATGTTCTTTTCTCCGGTGGCGTAGGCCGGACGGATTTACCGGGAGGCAATTTTAATACTCTTGCCAGCAGTATCCGTAACAAGCTATTTACATTGCCGGGAAATACAAAAGTCTTATCTGGTCATGGACCTGCTACACTTATTAGTGAAGAGAAAGAACATAATCCTTTTCTTCAGTAGGCATCTCCCGAAAGAATATCAAAAATGACCGGCGCTTTCGCCATAGCCATATAGCGGGGAGCGTTGACGATTTAAAAGTATCATAAAAAGGGCCGGTGTTTCCACCAGCCCTTTTTATGATTTATTCTACTCTTACTAATTTACTGCTCTATAACAATATGGAATACATCATTGGCGCTACCTGAATGCAGGCTCAATATGTACATGCCGTTGGCAAGTGTATTACTGAGCTTGATGTGTTCATTGATGTTGCCATTATGTGCCATCACCTTATCCTTGTAGATAACCTGTCCAAGCATGTTAGCTATTTCCATGCTTACTTCTTCGTCATTGGATGT
>CAISOH010000052.1 GCA_903887005.1 uncultured Bacteroidota bacterium
ACTCTCCGGGGGCTGACTGGCTTTTCACCTTTGCCCACATTATCTGTCCTACTCGAGTGTTCATTTCTTTTTCTTGCCAAAAAGAAACGAACCAAAGAAAAGGGCACTTTTGCCGAAATGCTTCGCATGGCAAAAGATTGCTATACGCTGAAATGTGAGGGAAAGCTATTAAGGGGAAGCCCTTGCTGGCGGGGCAATGATTGAACCAAAGAACCTTTCATAGGGGTGTGGGGCTGTTACTAACTAATGAATAGATCTATAATTTAATAGCTTTTAGTGCAGCCTGACTTAATCAGCAGACTATATTTACTGCGTATCAATAGGGTGGGCGTGGAATGGGGGGAGGAACAACAATTCAGCTTACTTGCATCAATTATTAGCTTCTGTATATCGCTAATCTCAAAGCAAACAAAGAAGCAAAAAGTTCAAATAGAGATACTACAATTAAAAGACAAAAAACAAATAATCCAGGCGAAGTCCGATAGTCTTTATTGAAAATACATATGTAAATTTTACATCAACCGGTTAATCAAATTACGTTAGTGTACAACTTTCTATAACAGTCATATAAAATTGTTAATGAGCATGTTATTGTTTATTTTATGACATATTGTCATGCTGCACAAACTGCGTTATGTTAAATAGGATTGTTCCGTTTTAGGTAAGTCTTATTTATGTCCGCCTGGTATAACACCAAACCTGCTTATAAGTATTATTTGCTCATAAACTATAATGTTCCTAATTTTGTCTGAAAATTTGTTCATTAATATGTCTGAAAATTTGTCGAAAGAATATCCTCATTTGCTTTTTCGTAAACAATGGGATTTTAGCAGGGAAGATTTTTTTATGTTGGGCCAGTGCGATGTGCTTATAAGGGCGCTGAACAATACGCCCATTAACCCGAGGTATTACCAGGAATTGATGGAGGTGGCGCTGAGAAAGGGCGCCCAGGCTACCACCGCCATAGAAGGAAATACGCTGAGTGATGAAGAAATTTTAAAAATTGAAAGAGGGGAGCGGCTGCCCCCTAGCAAGGGCTACCAGGAAACAGAGGTAAAGAATATTCTGGATGCCTTCAACCTTCTATTGAAAGAAAATATATATGATAAAAAGGAGCAATTGATTAACCCGGAATTACTGAAACGGGTCCATCAATTTGTAGGGAAAAACCTGGGCGATCATTTTGCCGCACAGCCAGGGCAGTTCAGAAGCGGGAGTAATAATGTGGTGGTGGGCAGGTACCGGGCTGCTGAAGGTGTGGATGTGGAATTGCTGATAAACAGGTTTTGTGATTTCCTGAAGGAAGAATTCAAGTATGAGCGCGGGGAGCATACCTATATGTATATCATTATTGAGGCGATAGTGGCGCATGTGTATATAGAATGGATACATCCGTTTGGCGATGGCAACGGAAGGACGGGCAGACTGGTGGAGTTTTATATTTTGCTAAGAGGCGGATTGCCGGATATCAGCCTTCATATTCTTTCCAATCATTATAATATGACCCGGAATGAATATTACCGGCAATTGCAGTTAAGCTCTGAAAAAAGAGATCTTACGGCTTTTATCAGGTATGCCATTGTTGGATTGAGAGACGGACTGGAGCAGACATTAGCAACAGTGCAAAAAAGCCAGTTTGAAAGCGCCTGGCGGGAATATATTTACAACTGTTTTTCGGAGGCTGACTATTCGCATAAAGAGGTATTAAACCGCAGGCGGACACTGGCATTAGAAATACCTTTGAATAAAGAAACTACGCTAAAGGAGATTCCATTGCTAAGTATCCGGCTGGCGCATACTTATTCAGGGATTTCAGAGAAAACCTTATCAAGGGATGTGGAAGAGCTAATTAGTCTGAAAATTATAAATGTGGATAATGGTAAATATTTTGCTGATATTTCGCAACTGAACCCAATGATAGCCAAAAGCAAGAGGATGAATTTTCTATAATTTTTAATCCACATTGAGTGGGTAAATAGAATTTAAAAGATTTGAATTTTGCCCTAATATTCCCGACCTTAGCTATCTACATTTCTCAACGGTCCAATCCTTTCTGAGCTTTGCTCTTAACTGCTAACTAACAATTGTAGACTGTTAACTAACAAGTTATGTATAAGGCCAAATACGATTGATAGCAAATTGTTCTATAATTTACATTATGTTAAATAGAACAAAATGGCAAAGGAATTGTTAAGCAGGTAATATTTAACTATCTTAGTTTCAAATGTTTA
>CAISOH010000053.1 GCA_903887005.1 uncultured Bacteroidota bacterium
CAGACTGGCTATTTTCAAAACTTGTCGTACCTTTATTTTTGGAAAAACTCATAGTGTGATAACTTTCTAACTAATTGTAAGATAAGCAATTATCTTAAATCACACAAGGGTTTTTCCTTTTTTTATGAATAATTCAGGTTAGATAATCTCTTTAGCATTTTGCAATTAACTAAATTTATGAATCCTTCCTTGGCCAATAAAAAATCGCTTGGTTCACCTTTATATTTTCTAATATCTGGTCAACTGTATCTTTAATTTCCGGTGGTATCTTTATTTCCATATTGGCATCCTTACCTGCAAGTAAACTCGCCGCATAATATATAGGGATAAACTGCTCTTTCAATTTTTCTCCAAATTCTTTGTTATTGAATAAACTGATTACAAGGTTGGTCTGATAATGGATAAGTAGATGTTCTATAACAATATTCAAATAATCGTATTTTTGTTGCCTGATCAATTCGTTCAATTCATTTTCTGCTTCATTTATATTCCCATTCCATATGCTAATAAGTATCCAAATTGGTATTAATTGCTTATTATCCAAATTAAGTGGCTTTAATTCATTTATAAGGTTTATGGCTTTAGTTTTATTAATTGCCTGATTATAATAAAGCACGGCTAGATTAAACATTGCCCGGTAGTCGCTTTTTTCTATTGCAAGCAAATAATATTTCTCAGCAAGGCTATATTTTTGTTGTTTTTCATATAAAACTCCAATATTAACCATTGCGTCTAAATTTCCCTTTTCAATAGCTTGTAAATAATATTTTTCAGCAAGATCGTAATTCAGCTGCTTTTCACATAAAATGGCCATATTAATCAGTCCACTTATGTTACCATATTCTATTGCAAGCAAGTAGTATTTTTCTGCGAGTTCATTTTTTTTCTGCATTTCGTACATTACACCAAGGTTTATCATGGCTTCCGTATTTTTCGATTTTATTAAATACAAATAGGACTTCTCCGCAAGTGCATATTTTTTTTGTTTTTCATATAAAATAGCTAAGTTAAATGTCGCTTCTAAATCTCCTTTATCACTAGCAAGCAAATAGTATTTTTCGGATAGTTCGTATTTTTCTTGATCATTATAAAATAATGCGAGATTAAACATAGCATTCACACTTCCTGCTTTTGCAGCCTGTAGGTAATATTTCTCTGATAATTCATATTTTTTTTGTTCCTCATGCATTAAGCCTAGATTTATCATTGCATCAATATTGCCGTTTTCTACTTCAACTAAATAATATTTTTCAGCTAATTCATATTTTTTCTGTTTTTGATACACTATGGCAAGATTGTATGCGGCTTTGAAAAGTCCATTTTCTAACCCTAATAAATAGTATTTCTCTGCTAAATAATATTTACCTTGCTTATCATATAATACTCCAATATTTAATATCATTTTTATCTCACCTTGTTCAATTGCATGTAAGTAATATTTTTCTGCCTGCTCAAACTTTCCTTGATTAAAAAATAAGGTTCCAAGAATTGAAATCGCTCCTTTATCTCCTTTTTCAATCGCAAGTGCAAAATATTTTTCTGCTAATTCATATTTATCTTGTTTTTCATAAACAAAACCAAGATTGCGCATTGCAATAACGCTGCCTTTTTCTATTGCTTTTAAATAGGATTTCTCTGCTAATTTATTGTTTGCATGAATTGAGTAAATATTCCCGAGTAATAAATACTTACTGTCATCTTGTTCTATTGTTTCTGCAAGTTTTATAGCTTCAGTCCATTCTTGCTTTTCAATTAACGTTTTTACTTCTTTCTGAACACTTAATATTGTTGGCGGAAGTTGCTTTTTTAGATCATCTGCAATATCATCAAGTTCCAGAGTGCTGTTTATTAACATATCCCTCGTCTGGTAAGAAATAAATTTCGATTGGGCTAATGCTTTAGTAATAATTGCTGCTTTATTCCCCGGCATTTTATGCTCTGCTATCATTCGTAAATGTTCCGAGGCCAGAGATCGTAACCCATCGGCATCATAAAAATTCTCTAAAAATATAGTCAGACATTTAGCCTTCCTTTTTTCTCTGGGGTTTCCTTGTGTAAATATCAGCCATAAATTAAAAAACCGCTCTGAAAGCCTGTAAAGATTATTCTTGGTTTTAGTTCCTAATTTTTCAACTATTTCCAGATCTGTTAGCTGTTTTAATTGGGCAGAAACCAGGTTATTTTTCATTTGTGTAACGGTGGCAATTTCTTTAGCGCCTGCAGCTTCCCACAAAAAAGCCAGTTGCAGTACTATTTTACGGTGAGCCGGTCCCAAGCTGTTAAGCCGTTCCCGGTATATCGCGGAAACCTGGTCCATTATTTGATTCAGATATTCAAAGCCGGTTTCATGGGTATGGCTAATCAATATATTTACAAAAAATTGCAAGGTCCTTGGCAGTCCGTCAGTTAATATTCGTACTGCTTCAAGTTGTCCTTGTCTGTGTTCAACAAATTCCGCTAATGCGGTGAGATCTAATTTTCTGCTCCAGTGGAGCAACAACGTTTTTATTTCTTCGCTTGAAAGCGGTTTAAGTTCCAGTATTCTGAAAAACTGGTAAAATGGCTGGTCATACTTCCAGAAATGCTCTGTCATCCTCGTGCTGCCGCCTATTATTTTTATATCATCAAAGTTCAGCAGTAACTCCCTTATCATTCCGCTATCCTCGCCCAGGTTTTCAAAAATACGGTCAATGTTATCCAGCATTAACACTATTTTTTTGCCCGACCGTACAATAGCTTCATGTATCGCCGAAAATAATTCCCTCGTATATATATTGCAGTCGTCATTTACTTCCGGCCGCTTTATTGTTATCTCCCGGTCTTCAAATTCCTGTATGATTTCTTCCAGCAGGTCAAATAATCTGTAAATATTTGCTTGTTCTTCAGCCAGGTTTATGGCAATGTGCGAATGCTTAAGTTGCTCGTCATTATCTATTTCTACCTGGATACGTTTTAGCAAAGTTGATTTCCCGCTTCCCTGGCGCCCTAACAATAAATAGTGTTGCACAGAACCTTTCATAGGATTCCTGCGGATATCATCCATGATAATATCATATTCCTGTAGCCGGATAAGAAAATCATCCTTTATGGTTGCGGCATCAGCATTAGCTGACTGATAAAAACGCAGTCCTTTTGTAAATGGTTGATTAGTCATTTTGAATAGGATATTTTCTTAACCAGAATTCCTGGAGAAACGGTGAGATAAAACGATAAACATGTTTTTGTTCTTCAATAATATAACCATCATTCATCAGTTCATCCGTAAAATCCATATAATCATCCCGTCTTTTATATCTTTCATCAATGGCTATATTGTATATCTCCTGCACTGTTATTTTATTATTATGTGCACATCTGATCAGGATTTCATTGATGAATGGAAAATGATTAGGTTGATAATCTTTCAGCCTGGTTAACCAGTCCTCAAAATTTTTATTCTTCCTGAGTACCCTTGCAAAAGCTTCATCAATCATTCCTTTATCAATATTTGCATTATCCAGGTCTCTCGCAACCAAATCAGTTTCTTCAATCATTAACTGTATATAATAAGGAAGAAGATGGTTTACTTTATTTTGAAGATAGGCTATCATTTCTTCCAAGAATTGAATGGTAGCTATTGCTTTTAGCTGGTTCACTAATTGGGCAGCTTCATTGGCAGTTAATGCGCCTGTTTCTACCGGGTGAAGGTCATTGATTAATTTTGGTCTGTCTATACTTTTTATTACAAACTGCAGGCCAACTGAACCTGCAAATACTAATGTAAACTTCCTGAACGCAGCATCGCTACGTAACTCCCTTAATGTGTGCAATATATCAATAGCATCTTCTGCTTGTCCCTGCTTTTTCAATTTATTGATCACTTCTGCAAATTCATCAAGAAATATTACCGTATGTCGGTCAGTATTAACTAGCTCCGGTATCATATCCCTTAATTCCTTTTCATAATCAACATCCTTTGATTTGAGCTTTACACCTGATTTTGTAATTTCTTCTATGCTGTATTTTCTTACCCACCTGCCTATAAGATCTATGGTTTTTTCAGTCTTAGACTTTTCGGTGCATTGCAAAATCAGTTCAAACAATCGCTTATAAAACTCATTTCGTGTCTTTACTCCCTCAATGTTCTGATAAATACATGAATACCCTGATGGAGGATTTTCTGCCAGGTCTTGCATGATTGAAGTTTTCCCAACCCTTCTTGGTGCGACAAAAAGAATATGGTTGCCTTTTTCTACTTCCCTCCAGAAATATTCGTTGATGTGTGGGCGTCTTAAATATCTTGCACCTGTTGCCGCATCCCCGGTGATGGTGCTTGGAGAAATCCATTGTTTTTTCATAAATTTCAATTTAACAACATAAAGATAATGACAACAAAGTTATTGCCAAAATATTTTAGCAACAATTTTATTGCTAAAATATATTTAGCAACCGTCTTGTTGTTAAATTCGCAGTTGTCCATAATTTTCAACAAATGAAATAAATCCTCCTGCATTAATCTCTGATGGATGCTGCCTGGAGTCGAAGGGGAAAATTTTTATTTTGTCGAAGACAAGTATCCTCATTCATGGACTTGCCGTAATCAAGGTGTTGACGCCGAACCTTCTTTTCTTAACCACCATCACCCTAAATCTTCAAAAAATATAAGAATATAGTTTGGAGTAGCGTTTCTCTACGTCATGGTGGATGCAAATCTCCCGAATTGCGAGCGTAAGTGTCATGGTATGTGGAAATGGCCACTTCCAAATTGTTATCAGGAATACAACTACTTCAATCTCATCCACAATTAAGATGGCATTTACTCAACCTGGTTTTTGTCGTATTTATCCATGAACGTTCCGGGAGTTATTACAGGCCGCAGATTTGTGGCGTTTTTATAATCTTTAACGTTAGAGGTGATAAAATAACTGATCCCCTTTACCTCCAGGGCAGTATGGTATTGAACTGCATCTTCGAGGTCCTTAAAACCTGACGCCAGCGCTATCTCAAACGTAATATTATCAGGATTAATAAGCTTTGTATAGCTCAGAATAGCATTGGTATTTTCAACTATTTCCTGTTGCGTTAATTTACAGGTGTTCATTATGTACATCAGGTTTATCAGGGAAGAAGAAGAGGTATAAACTTCTATTGCACCATTTTCCGCCAGCTTAAATATAGCTTGTGCATGTTGCCCGTCCTTACCACGCTGCATTAAAAAATCAAGATACACATTTGTATCTATAAACAATTTACAGGTCATACTTCTTTTTCAGGTAGTTTGCTTTAACTTCTTTCCAGTCCATATTTTCAGGCGCTTTGTTTTTTAATACGCCACTCAGCTTTTCCACGGCTGATACGTTTTCTCCTTTAGCGGCAATTACATTCAAATACTCTTCCACCATTTTGCTAATGCTCTTTCCTGTTTTGGAAGATAAAATTTTAGCCCGCTCAATTGTTTTTTTTTCGATGCTTAACGTCAGCTTGGTTGTCATAACAGCTAATTTTTAACAAAGATACGTATCTTTTAATTCATACGTATCCTGAAATTATTCCAACCGCTTATTTTAACTATTATTGTTCTTTATCTAAATTGCAATATGAAAAAATACATCAGAAATAGCAACACTTTTCTGTCAATTTTGTTTATTACCGGGTTATTTCATGTCAAAGCAGAGGCTATTACCATTGACTCGCTGAAAAAGAATATCCATTTTGAGCTCAGTTTCGGACAGTCGTTGCTTTTTATTTCTAACAGCGATGTGGTCAATATCCGTAATACCTCGAATATTGTGATGCCAACATCATCCATGCTGTTTTTTTCTGAATTCCGACCGGCTAAAAAAATAAGGATACTGGTATTTTTTAATTTACCTACCGAGGCGAAACAATTTTTAGTGAATGGCCAGTTGGTTTACGAAAAAGCTTCTCCATCCATTGGCAGCGGCTTAGAGTTCAAAATTTTCCAGGTTAATATTGATTCAAGATCCAAGATTGAATTTGAAGTTGGCCCGCTGTTAAGTACGATTTTAGATTACAGGAATAGCCGGGTTGTGCCAATTATTGCCGGCAGAATTAAGATAATGAGGGGCGAAAATTTCCTGATGTATATTGGGTGGAGTTATACATTCGGGGTCAATACTTTGGGTATGTTTTATGGTACCGGGAGTGTTTTTTAATATCAGGGAGGACAACCAGATTTATTGTTGCCCTGAATCTGAAATGTATCAGGCATTACTCCCCAGGGAGGTTGTCATTCCCCGGGTTTGATCATTTCTATATTCTTAGTATATTTGTAAAGTATAGTCGGACGGTATAGATAAAGGATGGCATACCTATTACTGGAAGCCATGGAAAAAAATACCTGGCTGGCAAGCCAGTTGCAAAGGCACCGGGAATGTAGCGTGACTTTTTAAAAGACCGTTCGGATAAATTGGAACGGTTTTTTTATTTAGTATTTAGAATATCCACAAATATATTTTATCAATCCTTGTGTGAAATCAGTTTGCTCAATTGCCGGATTGAGCCATTTCGCAATTCAATTCTTATCTTCGCATAAATGATTTCTCCCGCCTCTGTACAGGAAGTAATGAATCGCGCCGATATTGTGGACGTGATAGGGCAGTTTGTCCGGCTTAAAAAACGGGGAACGAATTATTTAGCCAATTGCCCCTTCCATAATGAGAAGACACCATCATTCAATGTATCTCCGTCGAAAGGTATTTATAAATGTTTCGGCTGTGGTAAGGCAGGTAATGTTGTGACTTTTGTGCAGGAGCATGAGAAGCTTACCTATCCGGAGGCTATGCGGTGGCTGGCGGATTATTACAAAATAACACTTGAAGAAACGGAGCGCTCCCCTGAACAGCAGCAGCAGCAACTTGCCGAAGAATCGCTGCGCATACTCAATGAGTATGCCGCTGTATATTTTCATAATACGCTTTTGAATACGGAAGAAGGGCAACTGATAGGTCTGTCTTACTTCAAGCAGCGGGGATTCCGGAAAGATATTATTGAGCGTTTCCGGCTTGGTTATAATCCGGAGAATGGAGAAACTTTTTACCACACTGCAACTGGTAAAGGATACCGGGCTGATATGCTGGAACGTGCGGGACTGGTAAAGAACCGCAATGGTATATATCATGATGTGTATCGCGGAAGGGTGATATTCCCTATTCAGAACATGACCGGCCGCATACTTGGTTTTGGGGCACGAATACTTAAAAGTAACGAAAAAGCGCCCAAGTATATAAATACGCCGGAAAACGAGATATACATTAAGAGCAAGGTGCTCTATGGTATGTACCAAAGCCGTCAGGCGATAGGCAAGCAGGATGAATGCCTGCTCGTAGAGGGTTATACAGACGTCATATCCCTGCACCAGGCGGGGGTGGAGAATGTAGTATCAAGCAGCGGCACATCGCTTACGGAAGACCAGTTGCGCCTGGTAGGTCAGCTTACGAAAAACCTGACCATATTATACGATGGCGACCCCGCAGGTATAAAGGCAGCCCTGCGCGGGCTGGATATGGCGCTGTCGCAAAGCTTTAACGTGCAACTGGTATTACTACCGGAAGGTGAAGACCCGGACAGTTTTGTACAAAAGTCGGGTGCGGCAAAATTTCATGAATATATAAAAGCTCATAAACAGGATGTTATCGGGTTCCGTTTAGAAGTAGGCCTTAATGAAGCGGGTACAGACCCCGTTAAGCGGTCGAAACTCGTAAATGAAATCGCAGAAAGTATTTCGCGTATTAATAAAGCGGAAGATTTTTCACTGCAGACACATTATACCAGGGAGGCGGCCCGTAAGCTGAACGTGGATGAGGCGGGGCTGATAAACCTCATCAACAAATACATACGGGAACGGATAGAGGGCGAACAAAAGCACGCCCGCAGGGAAGAAGCATTACCCAAACCTGAACAATTAACCCTGCCTCAGGAACCGGATGTTAAAGCACCCTCAACCGATGAGCTACAGGAATGGCAGTTGCTGCGTGTATTAATTGAATACGGGCATTTGCCTTATGAAGGTTATGATTCGGTGGCTAAACTCATAGAAGACAGGGTAGAGCCAAATCTTTTGACCGAGCCGCTTATCTGTACCCTTTTTATAGAGTACATGAATCATTATAAGCGTTTCGGGGCGACGCCGGAGCTACATTATTTTATTAATTACCCCAACCAGGCGATAAGGGATAAAATGGCTTCATTGCTGCATCCCCAGCCCGGCATAAGCACCAAATGGCAGGAAAAGTACGGTATAGAAACCATCTCCGGCACCTTGATGTATATCAATGATGTGGACAGCACGCTTTCTTATTTTGAGCTGAAGAAAATTCTTCTAATCCAGGAAACACTAACAACAAGGTTGAGTAAAGAAACAGATCCTGTTACACAAAGTGTTTTACAGCAAAAGTTCATTGAATTGAGGAAAATGGAAAAAGATATTTTGAAACGGCATAAGCAGGTGGTTTTTAAATCGAATAAAATTAAAACCCCAAACCCCTAAAGGGGCTTCTCCTAAATGTTTAAAATAATATAATACTGATTTTGGCAAGAGTAATCGCAATAGATTTCGGAAAGAAGCGCACTGGCTTAGCTGTAAGCGATCCTCTGCAGATAATAGCTACAGCATTAGATACTGTGGATTCAAATGAACTGATTGGTTACCTGAAAAGATATATGTTGCAGGAGCCTGTAGAGAAAGTTCTGATTGGCTACCCTCTTAATATGGACAATACACCTACCCATGCCACACCTTTGGTGGAAAAGTTCATCCTGAAGTTTGGAAATGTGTTCCCTCATATATCTGTGGAGAAAATAGACGAGCGCATGACCTCTAAAATGGCGTCTCATGCAATTTCGGAAATGGGGCTGAAAAAAAAAGACAGAGAAAAGAAAGAACTCATAGATGCGGTCAGTGCAGTAATGATGTTGCAGGAATACCTTGAAAATAATGGCTCAATGGTGAAATAGCTTAATGGCTTAATTAAAGTTGAAATGTATATAATATGATAAAGTTAATGAGACTATCAATATCAAGTATAGCGGGTGGTATTAACTATCATCCCTAACCATTAACTTTGCCGGAAACCGGATTAAAAAATTAATGTACACTATTAAATTCAACTTTGACCAAAAGGGATTATCTCCTGTTACCATAGAAAATGTGGCGCCTGATCAAAGCATACTGGAAGTGGCTTTGGATAATGGAATTGAACTGCATCACAATTGTGGTATGGTATGTGCCTGCAGTACGTGCCATTTATATGTTGAAAGCGGAGAACAATTTCTGCCCGAACTTACCGATCGGGAAGAAGATTTTATAGACCGTGCAGTAAGCCCTAGGATCAATTCAAGATTAGGATGCCAATGTGTACTGGGAAGTGGTACCGGAATAATAGAAGTAACCCTTCCCGACCAGACACAGTTTCTTGGAGAATAAATTAGGAAGTCAATATTTAAAATATTAAAGTTAATCAATAAAACATGTCCCATTACGAACCGCCGATAACCTGGAATGACCACGAGGATATTGCTATGAAGCTTTATGAACGCTTTGGTAATGATTTCGGGGAAAGTAAAATATACCGTATCCGGTTTACCGAATTGATTGAGTGGGTGCTGGAGATACCTAACTTTGCCGGAAAGCGTGAAGAATGTAATGAAGGCCACCTGGAAATGATACAATCGGGCTGGGTGTATGAATGGCGGGATAACCAATGATAAGGCTCAATTGCTTAATTTTGCAATTGCTTAAGGGCACCTCTAAAAACTAAAGTTAGTAATATTTAATATAAATTTAACAATTTATTTTTATTTATTGTATTATATTTGTTACTGTAAATCAAGCAATTGTTC
>CAISOH010000054.1 GCA_903887005.1 uncultured Bacteroidota bacterium
AACTAAATAGGAGAGGTGTACTCCTATATGATCGGCAATCGCTCCTTGTATTATAGGTATTATTGCAGCTCCAAGTATACCCATGACCAGTAGAGCAGAGCCCTGGCTTGTGTATTTACCTAGGTTGTAAATGGCCAGGGTAAATATATTACCCCACATAATTGAGTTAAACAAGCCTGCAGCAATTACCGAGAAAAGTGCCGTCTTCCCGTTAGTAGTTATGGAAATTAATAATAACGCAACATTGATAATTGCGAATGTCATCAAAGTGCGGGCAGGTTTAAACTTGGCTACTACAAATCCAAGTCCTAAAATAAAAATGAAAGGGATATAATATATTAACTCTTTAATGTTGGTTCCTTTAATGTAAAATATGCCTGATAATAGAGTTGATATCACAATTGGCACCGAAAATGCCATTATTGCTTTCATGATATTTGAAAAATTGCCCAATACCGCAGATCCCGTAAAGCGGCCGATCATTAACCCTCCCCAATACAGAGCAACATACATAGAAGCCTTTATAGGTGGCAAATTAGCTACCTCTTTAAGGCCAACATAGCTGGTCAACATACTCCCCATAGCAACTTCGCCGCCAACGTACATAAATATTGCTATAATCCCAAAGGAAAGTTGTGGGAATTGGAAGGCTTTAGCAGCTTGATCAACTTTTTCTGTATTAGTGAATGCAGGTAATTTAACTATGCTAAAAAAAAGAGCTATTGATAATGTTACAACACTAAAGAATAAATAGGGAGTTTTAACAGCCTCTGCACCTACATTACTTTGACCGCCAAACATTTGAAAAATTAAATAGCCACCTATAAGTGGTGCAATGGTCGTTCCAAACGAATTAAATCCTTGCGCAAGGTTTAGCCGGGCTGAAGCTGTTTTGGGGGGGCCTAAGATCGCAACGTAAGGGTTTGCTGCAATTTGCAAAAGTGTAAAGCCGAGGCCAAGAACAAACAACGCAGTTAAAAAGAAACCGTATGACTGTATTTTGGCGGCGGGGTAAAATAAAGCAAGACCCACTGAAGCTGTAACTAAGCCCGCTACAATGCCAGCTTTGTAGCCAATTTTATTTATGGGGTCTCCAGCAAATGCTGAAACTACAAAGTATACCAGAGAACCTACAAAGTAAGCCATAAAAAAGGCGAATTGTACCAACATTGCTTTGGCATAGCTAAGTTGAAATGCACTTTTTACATATGGAATTAAAATATCGTTCATGCAGGTAATAAAACCCCATAAAAAAAATAGCAATGTTACAATTGCGAATGATAGTTTATTATTCATTTCGATTATGTATTAGTGTAGGAAAATATAAAACAAATAATTGGATGTTTACCTAAATTTTATAGCTACCATGTTGTCTTCTCCCCAATGCGTTCCGCCAAATAGTCCCAATGTCGTTGAAGTTAAGCTTGAATTAATTCCGCCGGCGACGTAGTAGTAGGTTTTATTGCCTCCTTGTACGTTGTCAGACTATCATCTGAGAACGTGGTTCTGAGCCAAAAGTTAGAGTTCATTGCACTTTCAACGCTCGAATCTGAGGTCATAAGCATGTATACTGTGACTGAATATTCTCCCGGCGGTAAGGTTATATTACTCTTTGTATACAAGTAGTTTGTAGTGTTATAAGGTAGATTGACCCCTAATCCTAATGTTCCATGAATAGCATTAACTGAAGGCTGTTGCCATGTTCCAACGCCATTGGAGTCAGAAGTGAGGACGTTGCCATAAGCCTCACTTCCATCTTGTATCTTTATAGCGCCGTGACTAATATTTACTATAGTTAACTTATTTGAAGGGCCAGATGTTCCAATTCCTACGTTACTTCCGTTATCATAAATTATACTACATGTTGCAGCAGCACCTGTTGATTTAATTATATAATTGGGATAGGAACATCCAATTGGTCCTGTTGCGCCAGTTGCGCCAACGGCTCCAGTGGCACCGGTTAAGCCTCTGGGGCCACTGGAACCTGTTATTCCGGCAATACCTTGTAATCCCGTTGGTCCAGTAGCTCCGTTAATCCCGTTACTCCCTGCAGCGGTTGCACAAAGGTTTTTCCATAGTATTGCAGTTGAATCGTAAACCACAACACATCCCGAATCGGTATCAAATATCAGTAATCCATTGGGAATGCCGACCGAAATTGCCGCTCGTTGTGTTGTCGTCATTCTGGGTATTAATAATCCTTTATCACTAGAGTAAATATCTAATATTGCAGCTGGATTAGGTGCCGTTAATCCGATACCAACGTTGTTTTGCCCGCAGACGTTCAAAAAATAAATGCAAAAAAGGAGAGAGCAGAATAATTTCATTTTAAAAGGTTTTTCTGCCAGGTGATACATTGCACTTAACTGGTCATTTTCTATTCTCAGAATCAAAATACTTATTGAAGAAAAGCAGTTGATACCTGAAAGAATCTTCCCAATAATCCCAGCCGTGATTACCCGGCTTTTCAGTATAATTGTGAGGAATTTTGCTTTTTAGCAGTTTCTCATGCAAGCTTTTATTGACAGTGTAAAAAAAGTCATCAACTCCACAGTCGAAAATTAGTTTTAAAGTTCCGCCTTCTAAAAATTGAGTCATATTAATTACGGTATTTTTATCCCAGTTTTCGGCTTGCTTTTTCAGAGGTCCTAAGCGCTTAGCAATATCCCAGTTTTCAGGAAAAGGTCGAATATCCATTCCTCCACTCATGCTTCCTGCTGCACCCCATACTTCCTGATGTTTAAATGCAAGGTAAAAGGCACCGTGTCCGCCCATGCTGTAACCGGTAATTGCCCTGCCTTTGGCGCCTTCTATAGTTCTGTAGGCCTGGTCAATATATTTAACCAATTCACTAGTAATGTAAGTTTCATATTTCATCGAAGTGTCTACTGGGCTATCAAAATACCAGCTTGTAAAACCGCCATCAGGGCATACAAAAACCAAATTATATTTATCGACCTCGCCACCTAAATACGGCATATTTGCAAGCCAGGATTTGTAATCTCCGCCGGCGCCGTGTAGCAAATACAAAACCGGAAAATTGGTAGGTTGGCTTTTATATCCTTCAGTGGATATTACGCGGATACCAGTCCACTAATTCCGTCTTAAAGAAGTCCACCTATTCCGCGGCAAACCAGACCAGCCTTTCCGCGGCAAAGTAGTCCACTAAAATTGATTGAAGGCTCAGCTGTTTCACAGGTTGTAAATTGAAGGATTTGGTATTCACCATTACTAATTCCTTGAATTTATGGCAAATAAAAACATTGACATGAGCAAACTTAGACAGATTATTAAACTCTATTGCTGGAAGCAGGGCTCGCGCACAATACGCGATGCTACCGGTGTATCCCGTTGTACCGTACAGAAATATATTGCGCAATTCCAGAGGCTAAAAGTGCCTTGGGATGAACTATCCAAGCTTAATGACCAGGAACTGGAGACTTTGTTTCACCCAGACCCGGTGACTCCCGACCCTCCTGAGCGGCAAAAGGAACTATATGCTTTTTTCCCTTATGCTGAAAAGCGATTGAAGCAGCCAGGAATGACTCTTCAGCTTCTTTGGAAGGAGTATTCGCTCAAGCACCTTGACGGATTCCAAAGCACGGGGTTCTACAAGCATTTTAAGCGCTGGAAAGGCCAGTCACACCCATCTATGCGCATGAAGCATAAGGCGGGTGATAAAATGTATATAGATTTTACGGGGAAGAAGCTGCATATAATCGACACTTCTACCGGTGAAGTAATCGCTGTCGAAGTGTTTATTGCCATCCTTGGGGCAAGTCAGTTAACTTACGTGGAAGCAACGGGGGGCCAGGACATGACAGATTTTATTCTCGCCTGCGAAAATGCATTACACTTTTTTGGTGGCGCCACAGCTGCTGTCGTACCCGATAATCTAAAGTCCGCTGTTATCAAGAGCAATCGTTATGAACCTCATCTAAACGAAAACTTTGAAGCATTCGCCGACCACTACGGGATGACTGTGCTGCCTGCAAGAGCTTACAAACCAAAGGACAAAGCGTTAGTGGAAGGGATGGTGAAAATTATCTATAACCGGATTTATACAAACCTGCATGAGCAGGAATTTACCTCGCTCCCGGAAATTAATGAGGCCATCTGGAAACATCTTGAAGCTCATAATCAAACCAACTTCCAGGGGCGGCCTTATTCACGCAGGGAACAGTTTGATGAGATGGAAAAGCAATTACTGCAACCCCTGCCCCCAATGCGCTTTGAGATGCGGGAGCAGGTAATAGTTACAGTGATGAAAAACGGACATGTATGCCTTAACCGGGACAAACATTATTACAGTGTTCCTTATCAGAATATAGGGAAGAAGGTCAAGTTGCTTTACTCCAAATCAAGGATAGAAATTTTTTACAAATACGAATTGATTGGTTCCCATGAACGGGTAAAGGGTTTGGGTATCTATACCACTGACCCTGCGCACATGGCAAGCTATCACCAACATCTTACAGACTGGAATCCGGTACGATTTATGGAAGAGGCCCATAAAATCCACAGTGATGTTGGATCTTATATCGAACAGGTAATACTTAAAAAACCTCACCCGGAACAAGCTTATAAATCCTGTCAGGGCATTCTCTCCTTTGCCAAGCGCCTGGGCAATGAGAGGTTGATCCGCGCCTGCCAGCGGGCACATCAGTGTGGCGTATACCAGTATAGGATTATCGAAAGCATCCTTGTGCGCAATCTGGATCAATATGACATAGAAGAGGATACTCACCCAATGCCCAAGCATGACAACATACGCGGGGAAGATTACTATAAATAAAATTATCACTAACCTAAAACCAAAAAACAATGAATGAACAAACTGTTACCAAAATGAAGGGAATGAAATTTTACGGAATGGCCAGAGCCTTCCAGACCAGCCTTGAATCAGACAAGATGAATGACCTGACCCCTGATGAAATGATCTCGCATCTAATAGACGAAGAGTGGGATGACCGCCACAATCGAAAGATTGAACGCAGCATGAAAAATGCACGGTTCCGCTACAAAGCTTCTGTAGAACAGATGGATTTTGTTACTCGCCGAAACATGGACAAGAATCAGGTCATGCGGTTGGCCGAATGTGTTTTTATTGACAAAAAAGAGAATATTCTAATTACCGGAAGTACCGGTATCGGAAAGAGTTACCTCATATCCGCACTCGGCCAACAAGCCTGTTCTCAGGGCTACCGGGTAATGTACGCGAGTACAACCAAGTTGTTTTCAAAACTCAAAATGGCAAAAGCCGATGGGTCATACATCGCTGAAATTGCCAGAATAGAGCGCCAGCAATTACTTATTCTTGATGACTTTGGCATACAACCTATTGACGCGCAAAGCCGCGCCATACTTATGGAGATCATAGAGGACCGGCATGAAAAAGCATCTACTATAATTACTTCACAGGTCCCGGTGGTCAAGTGGCATGAAGTTATAGGGGAACAAACAATAGCAGATGCTATCATGGACCGTTTGATACATAATGCACACAGGTTGGACCTGACAGGAGAGTCACTCAGAAAAAAACTGAATAAGAAATCGGAAGAGCAGTAGAAGCAGTAAAATAAAATAGATAATTTTGTAAATCATGAAACAGCAGAAAACACCTTCAATCGGGCACTTAACTTTGGTGGTCTACTATACTGCGGAATAGGTGGACTTGTTTGCGCGTAATATGCATATAG
>CAISOH010000055.1 GCA_903887005.1 uncultured Bacteroidota bacterium
ATTAAATTTAAAATTTTAGCCTTTCATGTTTTGCCACAACGGGCTACTAAAAACAATCAAAACAGTTAATTATGTCGATAATGCCTCGTATCAATCGCAGAATTATTACCAAAAACTACCCAAAATGGTAGTAAATTTTTCCTATTTTCGGGATAATTCCTCCTTGCTCTCTACAGGTTATTTTGTTGTACGATATAATCTGTAGGATTTTGTATTCATTAGTAGAAAAGAAGGGATTTTGTGAAAAAACGCTACTGATATTTTTCTTTGAATATTTCAATATCGGAGACAAAACTACCCTGTGCAAGGGTGTTGCCAAATATGGACAACACTACATCTGAATAGAAATATTTGGCGCCTACCCACGAAAACCTAGGAACAGATCAATATAAGGACCAAGACCTTTATCTTTATTCGCCTTAAAAATTAAATTAAATCCGCCCTGGGGTATGAAATTCTTGTCAGAATGTATAACTTTGTTCATGTTGTAAAGTTGAGATGTTACAAAAAATACACCTTTTTGTTGTAGTATAAAAGCCATCAAAACATTAATTATCAATGGTTTGAGATCCTATAATATTTTACCTTGCGACTTTTGGGCCAAATAAAAAACAATTTTTAAATGAATTTCTTTTAATTTATCACCAAATATGCACCCAAGGTCCAGCATATCCATACTCATAACCGGCGGCTGCGGCTTTATCGGCTCAAACCTTTCCTTGATGCTGAAAGCTAAATATCCTTGTTATAACATAGTCGCTTTAGACAATTTGAAGCGTAGAGGTTCTGATCTGAATGTCAGCAGGTTGAAAGAAACTGGTATAGAATTTATTCACGGCGACATACGTAACAAAGAAGACCTTGACTTTGACAGGAAGTTTGATTATATCATAGATGCTGCAGCAGAACCATCTGTTATGGCTGGTATGGGGGCCATGCTCAATTATGTGATCAATACAAATCTGAACGGAACTATTAATACACTGGAACTGGCTGCAAAAAACGGCGCGAAGTTTATTTTTCTTTCTACCAGCAGGGTATATCCCATAGCATACCTCGAAGATATTAATTATGCAGAAGGCGATACAAGATTTGAACTGTCTGCACAACAGACGATAGCGGGTGTCAGCGAAAAAGGAATTAACGAAACTTTTCCACTTGATAAAGCACGTTCAGTATATGGCACTACAAAACTGGCTTCAGAATTGCTTATAGAGGAATTCAGGGAGTTCTTTGATGTAAATTATGTCATCAACAGGTGCGGCGTAATTGCGGGGCCTCACCAAATGGGGAAAGTTGACCAGGGGGTCATTACACTCTGGGTAGCACGGCATTACTGGAAGAAAGACGTTTCTTACTTTGGGTATGGCGGGACAGGAAAGCAAGTCAGGGATGCCTTGCATATCCTTGATTTATTTGACCTGGTTGACTTTGAAATGCATAATTTCGGGATAGTAAATGGACAAACTTTTAATGCAGGAGGTGGATTAGGTTCCAGTGTCTCCTTGCAGGAGCTCACGGGCATTTGTGCTCAGGTGACCGGTAATAAAGTTAATGCATCTTCCGTAGCTGAAAACCGAAAGGGTGATATCCCATTGTATATTACTGACAATTCAAAGATCACCTGTGAAACAGGCTGGCATCCTAAGCGTAACATACAAGACATTATTACGGACACATTTAACTGGATCAACAAAAACGAAAAACAACTAAAACCGATACTCGACTCATGAATATTGCAATTATAAGCGGTTCTAACGGATTAATAGGAAGCGAAAGCGTAGGCTTTTTTGCAGACAAAATGGACTTGGTAATAGGTATAGATAATGACCAACGGGCTTATTTTTTTGGCGCCGGGGCATCTACGCGCTGGAATAAAGAAGTGCTTGAAAAGAAATACAGCAATTACAAACCTTATAATTATGATATCAGGGACTACAATAGTTTAGAGACTATCTTTAAAGAATATGGCAATGACATTAAAATAGTGGTGCACACAGCTGCCCAACCCAGCCACGACTGGGCTGCAAAAGAGCCTATAACTGATTTTACAATCAATGCCAACGGTACACTTAACTTTTTAGAGCTTACCCGTCTCCATTGCCCTAAGGCCATTTTTATTTTTACCTCCACCAACAAAGTATACGGCGATACGCCCAACTTTTTGCCGCTTGTAGAATTAGAGAAAAGATGGGAGATAGATGAAGCTCATGCCTATTACAAACATGGTATTGACGAGAGCATGAGCATTGATAATTCCAAACACTCAGTTTTTGGAGCGTCTAAGGTCGCGGCTGATGTAATGGTGCAGGAATATGGGAAGTACTTCGATATGAACACCGCCGTGTTCCGTGGAGGATGCCTCACAGGACCACAACATTCTGGAGCGCAGCTTCATGGGTTTTTGTCATATCTGATGAAGTGTGCAATTACTGAAGATCAATACACCATTTTTGGTTATAAAGGTAAACAGGTAAGGGATAATATTCATGCCTGGGACCTTGTGAATATGTTCTGGCATTTCTATCAGCATCCCCATAGTGGTGGACAGGTTTATAATGCCGGCGGTGGCCGGTTTGCAAATTGCTCTATGTTGGAAGCAATAGACATTTGTGAAGAAATAACCGGTAATAAAATGGATTATACATATACCGATAGCAACCGTTCCGGCGACCACATCTGGTATATTTCGGATGTTTCGAAGTTCAAAGCTCATTACCCATCATGGGATTATAAATATGATCTTAAAACCACTATGGTCCAGATTTTTGAAAACTTAAAAAGCAGGGTTTGATCCCTGATGAAAATGAAGTGTAGGTTTAGGCTTTTCACTTTTAACTTCTGACTTAATATGAAATTGAGCATAGTCATACCAGCCTATAACGAAGCCCTGAACCTTCCGGACACACTTAATGCATTTTATAACGAACTATTTAAATATAACATTGAGCATGAAATGATAGTGGTCAATGATAATTCAAAGGACAATACAGCAGAGGTAATTCAACAATTGCAGCAAACAATTCCAACGCTACGTACCATTGTTAATCCTCCTCCTCATAATGGGTTTGGATATGCAGTAAGAAAAGGCCTTGAAAATTTCGGTGGGGATTGTGTAGCGATAGTTATGGGTGATCTATCTGACGACCCTGAAGATCTTTTGAAATTTTATAACACGTTTATAGAAGAAAAGGTGGATTGCGTATTTGGCAACAGGTGGGCAAAAGGAGGTAAAGTAATAGATTATCCGATAAACAAACGTATCCTGAACCGTTTTGTAAATAAAATGATTAGCATTGTTTTTAAATTAAGGTACACTGATACTACAAACGCATTTAAACTCTATTCCAGGCAAACTATTGAAGGCCTCAAGCCATTTATGTCACCTCACTTTAACCTCACTGTAGAATTACCTCTTAAAGCGATAGTAAGAGGTTATTCTTTTGCTGTTGTCCCCAATTCATGGCAAAACAGGAAACATGGCACATCCAATCTCAGGATAAAAGAAATGGGCAGCCGGTATTTCTTTATCATTTTATACTGCCTTATTGAGAAATATTTTAGCCGTGGAGATTTTGAAAAGAAGTGGTAGTATTAACATAGCTGTTACGGATTAGAGTATAGTAAATTTTAGGCAAAACCATTCAGATCAAATGCCCCAGACATGTTCTGTTTTTAGGAAAAATGAAAATCATTTCGACTACTCATCCTTAAGTATGCAACAGTTTTTTGATAATATGCATGGGAAGGGAATAATAGTTAATCGGTCTTTGTGCAGCTATAATAAACATGGAGGGGAACATAAAGCAGAAAAACAGCGCTACAAGAGTAACTTGTTTTAATTTTTGGATATCCAGATAATCCTTTGCGATGTGGGTTGCAATGATGATAGATGGAAACATGTAGGCCGCACTACGGGTGTTGTCGAGGACAAAGTGAGCCCCGACAAATTGAATAATATTAATAGCGACAAAGAAAAAAATAATATCATATCTCTTTTTCTGGTAAAGGGCGTAAACCCCAATTAATATTATGAGCCAGAACCCTTCGAACACCTGCCACAAATTAACTCCTATATACCGGAAAGTTTCACTGAGCACCGATGTGCCAACTTGTCCAATATAGACCCTGAAACCATAATGCGACATGAGGTATATGCGAAATGCGACATAGGCCCCGACAGAAATAATATATGCCAGCGCGTGTTTTGAAGGAATATAGAACCCTTTCTTGTTATTTGTGAATTGCAAGTACTGTCCCCAGAAAACAACCATGAGACCAGCTATGATGGCTCGTTCGTCTGTCCAAAAGGCTAAAGTTAAGGAGAGTGCAATAAACAGAATATTTATATCCAGCATCGCAATCAGGATAAAAAGGTAAGAAAAAGAATCAAAAGCACCATTTACTTCCGCTATGAAGGAATACCCAACATAGATAAAAGAGAACGCCCAGGCATACAAAAAAGTGATCTTTAAATCCTGTGTTGTTTTGAATATTAACGTAACGAGAACGAAAAAGAAAAAATAACCGGCAAGTACCTGAAGCAGGTAAATCTTGACTTTGGTGTCAATATGTAAAATTTTTGCAAGGAAGGGGACGGTAAGCCGGAATTCTGTTTTGGACATATGGCTTTTGTCGTCGTATTTGTCTCCGATACTCTCTAATAAATGGTTTCTACGGTCAATTTTCATCTGCATCATACTACCACTATGATCTGCTTTAAGTACAGCATATATGGGCGTGGAAAAAATGTGGATAGAAATGATTATTAATAATGGAAATAAATATTTGTAATGTTTTAAGGTGATATTCAGAATGGATCTGTACATGAAAAAGTCCTTTTATTATTCACAAAGATAAATCCTTTTATTAGAAGTGAAGAATTTAATAATAAGGAAAAAATTCATAATAAATATTATCGGTAGTTTTTGAGCAAAAAAACCTGAAATCTGTCAAATAATAATGTATATTAAACATTATTTAATGTAAAAAA
>CAISOH010000056.1 GCA_903887005.1 uncultured Bacteroidota bacterium
AAATATAATATAAATTAATGCTATATTTCCAAAAGCCATCGAAAATTCTAAAATGGAACCAGCTAAAAGCCAGCATATAGACGAAGTATTTAAGTTAATCAAAGCTTTTGGGAAAAACACTCTTGGCCTGGAACTTAAACTTGATGGAACGGAAGATGATCTTGAAAAAATTGCTAATGAATTAAACATTTTAGATAAAAATATTTCTATTACCAGGCTAGATAGAGATAAACATGAGGATAATAATAACTTTGAAAATGACTTTGTTTTTAAATTGCTAGACGCTGCCCCTGATGGCATTGTTGCAATTAATGAAACAGGATCAATAGTTTTATTTAACAAACAGGCAGAAATACTGTTTGGTTATAAACGGGATGAAATTATAGGAGAAGGTTTGGAAATATTGATTCCAAAGCAGTTTAGACAGCCGCATAAAGAACATGTGGCTGGTTATTTTAAAAACCCTGCAAGCCGGTCAATGGGAGGCACTAATCGTGAGCTTTTTGGCAAAAGAAAAAATGGGGAAGAATTTTTCGTTGACATCAGCTTAAGTTTCCTTCAGACAGAGACAGGAAGTATTGCCATCTGTACCATCAAAGACATTACTGAAAAGAATAGATTAATAAATGAAATTGCCCGGAGCGAAGCAAAACTGAAGGAAATAACCACAGCTATCCCGGGAATTGTTTATCAATATAAATATTCATCTGATGGGAAAATGGAATTTTCTTTTATTAGTGAAGGTTCCCAATCTATTTGGGGTATGGATATTGAAGATGCTTATAGAGACGGTAGCCTTCCGTTTAATAGAATACATCCTGACGACTTACCTAAAACAATGGCAGTTATTGCAGAATCCAATGTAAAGGGAACAGATTTTATTCACTCGTTCAGAATAGTGATGGATGATGGGAGTATTAAATGGATGCAGGCTAGCGGCTGTCCGAAAAAGATGGAAGATGGTTCCATCCTGAGATCAGGGTGTATTTTAGATATTACCCAATCAAAGAATGCAGAGAAATTGCTTGAAGATAGCGAAGCCTTTAATCTAAGTTTACTCGCCTCACTTACTTCCGAAATTGCTGTAATTGATGATAAGGGCACTGTTATAGCTACTAATAAAGCGTGGGATGATTTTTCAATCAACAATAAAGGAATCACATTACCACTCGCGAAAAAGGGAACAAATTTTTTCGATTTATGCAAAAATGCTTCACTAAATGGTGATGCAATTGCAGGAGAAGCGCTGCAATCCATGCAGGCCGTTCTGAATAAAGAAAAACAGCTTATTGAATTTCAATACACATGTATTGAAAATGGTACTAAAAAATGGTTTTTGCTACGTATTATGACATTTAGAGGTAATGTTACAAAAATTGTTTTAGCACATAGCAACATTACGGAAATAAAGCTGGCAGAACAGCAGGTAAAGGAAAGTAACGATAAATATAAAACCATACTGGAAACAACAGATGAAATGATGAACACTGTTTCATCAGAAGGGAAAATAATGTGGGCAAATAATGCATGGAAAAAAAATCTGCTTTATAATGATCAAGATATCATTGAGCTGAGGATAATTGATGTTTTGTCAAAAGAAACGAAAGAAAGATTTGAAGAAAGGTTTCAACTGCTTAAGTCAGGTGAAACGCTTCGTAATATTTCATCAGTAATGATCACTAAAAATGGTGATTTAATTGAAGTAATTGGCACGATTGTTCCGCTTTTTCAGGATAATAAGTTTACAGGAACCCAAAGCTTCTTAAGGAATGTAACCGAGGTTTACAAGGAGCGTGCGGAACGCATTAAGGCAGAGACCCGTTTGCAACGGACTTTAGATAATATGGTTACTGGTTGTATGGCCATTGGATTTGACTGGACCTATTTGTATGTAAATGAGGCCGCTGCCGCTCATGGATTACAAACACCAGGAAACATTCTAGGTAAAACTATGCACGAGATATACCCTGGCATAGAAAACAGCGAAGTTTTTCTGAAGTATAAACGTTGCATGGAAGAACGTATTTATCTGGAATTTGAAGAACCGTTTACTTTTGCAAACGGAGTGACAAAATGGTATGATTTCCAGGTAGAGCCGATTGAGGAAGGGATATTTGTTATGTCTATGGATATTACCCAAAGCAAAGACGCAGAAGAAAATATACGTAAAAACCAGGATCTGCTCAGGGAATCCCAGCGTATTGCACATCTTGGAAGCTGGGAATTAGACCTTACAAATTATGCTTTATATTGGTCTGATGAGGTTTACAGGATTTTTGAAATTGTTCCCAATTTATTTGGTGCATCTTATCCGGCTTTCCTGGAATTGGTACATCCTGAAGATGTAGATTATGTCAATAAATCGTATAATGACTCCGTTACAAACAAAACTCTGTATAATATTATCCATCGCATAAAATTTCCGGACGGGCGTATCAAGTACCTGCACGAGCAGGCAGAAACTTTTTACGATTTTGCAGCCATACCAATCCGCACGGTTGGTACTGTGCATGACATTACACAAATGAAACAGGCAGAAATACTATTACAACAAAATGAACATAAGTTTCAACAGGTAGTAGAAAATATCAGTGACGGGCTTATGGTACGTGATGTATCGGGTAGGATTATTTTTGCAAATAAACGATTCTTGGAACTGTTTGGACTGGAGGAATCTGACCTTTCCATAATAAACCCCGGTGAACTAATTGCGCCTGAGCACAGATCAGAGATGGTTGACAGGCATTACCGCAGATTTGCAGGAGAGGACGTTCCTGGATTTTTCGAATTTTTAGGTTTACGAAAAGATGGAGAGAAGAGATGGTTCGAAACACGTCTTACCAAAAATACAGAAGATGGTGAAATAGTAAGTGTACAATCAATTGTTCGCGATGTTACAGCACGAAAAGAGGCAGAGCAGCAACTTGAATTACAAAATATCGAATTGAAAAAGATCAATTCTGAGCTTGATCGCTTTGTATATAGCACCTCCCACGATTTGCGGGCTCCCTTAATGTCAATGTTAGGGTTAATCGAATTATGCAAAGACGCGGCTGACGCTTCTGAATTGAAACAGTATTTTGAAATGATGGAAAACAGTATTTCCCGGATAGATGAAACTATTAAGGAGATAATGGATTACTCCCGGAACTCAAGGATGGAGCTAAACATTGAACAATTAGATATTAAGGAAATTGTCAACAACCAGGTCAAAAGTATTATGCATTTAAGCGGGGCCCGGAATATCATGTTTTCAATGAGTTTTGAAGAGGAGATTCCTTTCTTTTCTGATAAATTAAGGGTAACTACGATAATAAATAACCTGGTAATAAATGCTGTAAAATACCAACGTAATGAAGAGGTCCAGCCTTTTGTAAGGTTCTCGTTTAAATCAACAAATGAAGAAGGTGTAATTACTGTTGAAGATAATGGCGAAGGTATATCAGAAGATAAGCAGGGTAAAATTTTTGAAATGTTTTACCGCAATTCAGAAAAATCAGAGGGCTCAGGGCTGGGATTATATATTTGCAATGAGATCATTAACAAAATAGGAGGTATAATAAAAGTTAAATCAGAATTTGGGAAAGGAAGTACATTTACTGTGCACATACCTAATCGTAAACCAGGTAATTAAAAGAAATAATGAAAAGAATATTACTAATTGACGATGATAAGGTATCTAACTTTATTAATGAGCGATTGATCAGTAATTCCGGCGTGGCAGAACAACTAAATGTTTGCATTTCTGCTATCAGCGGGTTAAAACTTCTGAATGATTGTATTGAAAGCGCCCCGGAGCAAATCCCTGAAATTATTTTACTGGATATTAAAATGCCGGTAATGGATGGGTTCGGTTTTTTGGAAGAATTCAAAAAACTACCTGCTTCGTTTACTGAAGGTATCAAAATAGCAATGCTCACGTCTTCTCTTGAAGAAAATGATATGCAACGTTCTTTTCAGTATGAAAATGTGATTGATTTTATTAACAAACCCCTATCTGATGTGAAGATCAGAGAATTATTAAATAAGATATAGGGCACAGAGGGTGCCCGAAAAATGCCTGCCCGGCAGATAATGTCCGGAATGAAGGTAAAAGCTGAATTTTCATGCTCCAAAAATCATTGATTCATAATATATAGGGTTGTGGAAGCAATCCCAATTCCAAATTACTAATTCCAAATTTCATAAAAAGCGGATAATATTTTCTACTTTCGACCTCCTGTTTACAAATTACAATGAATGATAGTAAAAAATACGCTATAATAGTGGCCGGAGGTAAGGCCTGCGCATTTGAGGAAAGAACCCTGAGAACAATATTAGCCTTGTTCTCCCTTTGCTCCCCGCTACAGCCTTTGCTAAAGCTATGGCTGTTGAGAAAAGCTATAGGTGGCAACCTCTGGTAGGGTCAGGGTTTTTCGGGTTTTGTCAATGTACGGAACACATCTTCAAGGGTCTCTGTCTGTGCCTGTAATGAGCTGATATTAATATCGTGGTCCAGCGCCCACTGCATTACCTCTTTTCTTAGTACATCGGGCTCTTTGGTAATTAATTTCCATTTATTTACGCCAATGCTTTCATGCCCCTGTAAGTTTTTAAGTTCACTAAGCAGAGAAGTATCAATAGCCTTTTCAAACGCTACTATCAGCACATCCTGTTTTGCATTGGCCTGCTGTAAATGTTCAATGGAATCGTCGGCAACAATTTTGCCATTATTGATGATGATAACGCGGTTGCACATGGCCTGCACTTCCTGCATAATGTGAGTGGAAAGGAGAATGGTTTTTTCACCGCCAACGTTTTTAATCAGGTCACGGATCTCCACTATCTGGTTAGGGTCAAGGCCGGACGTTGGTTCATCAAGTATCAGCACTTCAGGGTCGTGAAGCATAGCCTGTGCGAGGCCCACCCGTTGTTTGTATCCTTTAGATAATGCTCCGATTTTCTTGTGCGCTTCCTTGCCCAGCCCGGTGAGCGAAATCATTTCCTCAATACGCTTCTTACTTTTTTTCCCGAGGCTATGTATGCCTGCGGTAAATTCAAGATATTCACGCACGTACATTTCAAAATACAATGGGTTGGCCTCTGGCAGATAACCGATACGCCTGCGCACTTCCATAGGATGCTCCTGCACATCATATCCGCATACTATTGCCGAGCCCGATGTGGCGGGAAGGTAACTGGTAATAATTTTCATGGTAGTGGATTTGCCCGCGCCATTAGGCCCGAGAAAACCAACTATTTCACCTTTTTTCAACTCAAAGGAAACATTGTCAACCGCTCTTTGCGTATCGTATATCTTGGTAAGCGCATCAACTTTTATAGACATAATTCTCAACCCTTTACGGGCAAACATTAATTATTGTCAGCATCTGGGAAAACTATCCGTGCCAAACTCCTAAAGAAATGAACCAACTATTGTGTCTTATCAATGGACTCCAGTTAACTCTTTAACTTTTAACTTAAATCAGAGCTTTTTTGTACTTAAAAAATAACACTTATGGTAAAGAGAATCTTTTATGCTTTCTGTTTGTTCATAAGAGTTTATGGATAAGGTCATATCATTTTGAAGCATTATTGTGTATGTTTTGTGATAATATTTATTAAAGTAAAATGAAGTGTCTTTTTTTGTTATAGCATCATAATTTGTTATAGTATCAACAGTCACCGCTGTATCATTATTAGAGACAATAATGCTGTAAGTACTTACAGTGCTGTTTATTGTACCGTGAAGGATTTTAGGAGCGATACCCTTTAACCTGACATCTACATTAAGAATACCCTTGGTACTGGTGGTAACCCATGCAGTATCAATAGTTCTGGATAACTCATCGCATTGGGTATAACCCACATAAATTCCTACATACCTTGCAGTTGACAATGTCTGGCATTGGGGATCTTCATAACCTGTAGGGCATTTGCAAATGCCGCCACTGCATGATCCGCCATGCAGGCAATTCACATTGTTACACACATTTTTCTCGCAGGCGCTATATAAATAAGTAATAATTATGCCGCAAAACATAACAGTTGCTAATGCACTTAGTTTCCAAAATTTCATTACACAATATTTGAGCGTAAGTTACTAAAAAATAATCCGAATTTCAAAATGAGTTGATACTTTGCTAATTTGCGGTTGACAGTTTCTCCTTAAAATTTCAGTTGGCAGTTAGCAGTTAGCAGTTAGCAGTTAGCAGTTAGCAGTTAGCAGTTAGCAGTTAGCAGTTAGCAGTTAGCAGTTAGCAGTTAGCAGTTAGCAGTTAGCAGTTGACAGTTTTCCTTAAATTTTCAGTTAACATGTTTACAAACAGCTACAAACTGTTAATTGGCAACTGAAAATTGCCAAATGACTACTTCTTTTTTGCTACGTCTGCTTTTATATAGAGCATTTGTATGCTGCGCAAAGTATTTGTATGTATGGTTACTGTTTTTTCCTGGTGTCCTGCTTTTCCAGCTGAGTTAAAGGATACTTTTATAACGCTGCTCAGGCCCGGCGCCAAAGGATCGTGAGGATAGTCTGGAATAGTGCAGCCGCAGGAACCTGCCGCGGAAGTAATGATCAAAGGGCTCTTACCGGTATTTGTAAAAGCAAACTCATACTGCACCACTTCATCTTCATGCATTGCGCCAAAATCATGTACGGTATCTTTAAAATCCATTACCGGCTTCATATTTGCGGCCACGGTATCCATACCATTTGCGGTATGCGGGTTGTTTACCAGGCTGGTGGGCAATTGGTTTGTGTTACTGTTAGTATTGTTGGAATTTACCGGATTATTACATGCAGCAAATGCAATAAAAGAAATAATAAAAAAGTGTTTCATTTTTAGTCGTTATTCTTTATTCTTTATTCTTTATTCAAAAGTAATTACTAATTTGATATCAACTGCTAACTGTCAATTGTCAACTCTTATTTGTTCTTTCCTGTTTCCTGATCTTGTTTTCTTTTACAAGGTCTTTAAGAATATTATCAAGGACACCGTTTACAAACTGACCGCTTTGAGGCGTACTGTATTGCTTGGCTATGTCTATATATTCATTAATAGTAACCTTAGTTGGGATGGTAGGGAAGAATAAAAATTCACATACGCCCATTTTTAATAGCAACAGGTCTATCAATGCCACACGGTCTTTATCCCAGTTGGTGAGTTTCGGTTCAATTAATGTGACGCAGTAATCTTCTTTTTCTATTACCGCAAGCAGCAGTTCCTGTGCGTAATTTTTTTTCTCGCCGGATAAAAGGTTTAAAAAGTTTATCCTTGAACTGCCTTTGAAGAAATTCTGCATCAGCATAATGATTAGCTCACCATCATCTTCCCATCCCGGAAGTTCATCTGTGAAATAACTGAGTAACCCTTCATTTCCGATTATCTGTTTTTCCCAAACATATTGAATAATCTCCTTTTCTTCTGCAGGGGTATGTTCCTTTGATGATATATAACGTAAATACTCATCGGATTTTGCGGATAACTGGAATATTTTTTTTATCCAATCAGCATCTATGAAACGCTCTAACTTATCTTTCTTTATTTTTTCGATAAAGGACGTATTTTCGAGCATATTCAAAACAAAACCGTTTTTTGCTATACCGGTATTTACATTCATGTCTTCAGCGGTAGGCAGGTATTTTGAAGACCTGTGAGCTGCGTCTGTCTCAGCATATTGCGCAACCCGTAATGTATATAAAACAGAAACAGTAAAAATGTCCAGAACATGTTCCAGCTTATCATTTAGTATCCTTGCTGCTACTTCCTTATTCTCCTGCGCCCCATGTTCCAGCGAGGCAAGCGTATAAAGCGTTTGCATCACCTTTACCCGGATATTCCTTCTGCTAATCATATAATAAAGAACTTGTTTAGGGGAGCAAAGGTAAGGTAATTCTTTGCTTTTACCCAACTGATTAATGGTATATTACGGAATGGCTTATTAGATTTGTGGAAAAATTAACCTGTATTAAACCAGAATCCCTGCCCTAATGAAATAGTGGCAGGGATTCTAAGGCCAATTATTAATTTATTGATTTATTAATTTATTGATTTATTGATTTATTGATTTATTGAT
>CAISOH010000057.1 GCA_903887005.1 uncultured Bacteroidota bacterium
ACTACACTTTTTAACAATTGCGCCTTGTAAATCAATGATTTATGAGGCGTATTTGTTTTAGAGGACTTTTTGGGGTACACCTGAAGCGGTTTTAGCCAGGTTTAATAAGTTAATATTTTTCTCTTCCATACACGCGTTAGGCGTGTTGATTGTTTGCTATACGCTATGCCTTCCCCTTTCAAATAAGCTGTATGTTTAAACAATGTCTGAGCTAAAGCATTAGCAATATTTTAATGTTGCTTATTTGCAATGGCATGATTTTTATAAGAATAAACAATATACTCCTCAAAGAAATAAGTAGGTTAAAGTTTGGATGTATGTAATTGTAATATTAAAAAAGCTTTTTAGTAACAAAGCATGAATAAGAGAAAAAAATATTATGATTTAATCATTCCAAATATAGAACTTCTGTCATTTAGTTACATGTCAGGCAATGATATGCAATGGTTGTTGCGTAAAACACAATCACTTGCTATAGATCATATAGGATGATGAAAAAAGTATAATTCATCTGCCAAGGTGCTATTGTTTCCCCAATTCTGATACATGTTCACGTATGATAAGTAAAACGGAACATAATTGTAACGCCACCATGCACCTGAAAAAGGTGTATTTATTTAGAACCATTTATGAAATCTGCCATAAGAAGAAACCTGATCGTAGGGTTTAGCATATCATTGTTATTGTTATTAGTGAGTTCGGTAGCTTCCTATAACAGCATTCAGCATTTGCTGATGAATGGTAAGCTTGTAAGTCGTACCGACTCTGTAATACTATGCCTTGAACAGGTGTCGTCAACATTGAAAGATGCGGAAACAGGACAGCGGGGTTATCTGCTGACAGGTAAAGAATACTTCCTGGAACCATATATAGGGACGCATGATAAAGCCCAAAACTTACTAAATGAGATAAAGTCCCTGACCAGGGATAATCCTTTGCAACAGCAGGATTGTGAGCAACTGCAACAATACATTTCTCAAAGGATTTCCGTTCTTGAAAAAGGAATTAGTGCAAAAAGAGCCAATCAAAATCCTGATTTAACCGTATTGGGCGAGGGAAAGAAATATATGGATCAGGTCCGCAAAACGGTTAATGCAATGGAAGAAAGGGAAAAGCTGTTATTGAATTCAAGAAATGCAAGTGTGGAAATATATGCAACTTATACTCCTGTTTTTATTCTCATATCGGCATTCTTATCCCTTATTATTACCATTGGCTTATTCACAAAAGTGAATAGTAATAATAAAAAACTTGTACTGCAAAATGAAGAGAAGGAAAAAAGTGCCGCTGAATTGATTATTGCAAATAAAAAGCTTGTTTTTCAAAATGATGAAAAAGAAAAAAGAGCGGCTGAATTGATAATTGCCAACAAAGAACTTGTTTTTCAAAACAAAGAGAAAGAAAAACGTGCTGCGGAACTGATCATTGCCAACGAAGAGCTTGTTTTTCAAAATGAAGAGAAAGAAAAACGTGCGGCGGAACTGGTGATAGCCATTGATAAGCGGGCTCAACAGCAATTGGATCTTGAAAATAAAGACATTGAAATAACCAGGCGCATAGATATCTTACAAAATATGGCAGATAAAATATCTGCAGGAAATTACGCAATAAGGATAAATGCCGAAGAAAAAGATGGATTAGGAAGCCTTGCGGCATCGTTAAATAAAATGACAGAATCCCTCCAATATTCATTTGGTATATTGTCTGATAAAGAATGGCTCCAATCAGGTATTTCAGGGCTCAATGATAAAATGAGCGGAGAAAAAGACTTGAAAAAAATAGCAGACAATGTAATCAGGTTTGTTTCAGAATATACCAATAGCCAGGTTGGTGCAATTTATCTTATTCAAAATGAGGATGTATTACAGCTGGAAAGCGGTTATGCATTTGAGCAATCAGATAAAAGAAATACTATTAAAAAAGGTGAAGGCATTGTAGGGCAATGCGCTGTGAGCGGAAAAGAAATGTTGGTTAGTGATATTGCCGCCGGGGATATTTCTATAAGCTATGCTACTGGTGAAATAAAGCCAAGGAATATTTTAGTTATCCCCGTACTTTATGAAAATAAAGTGATTGGAGTGATAGAAATAGGAACAGTCCATGAATATAATAAAAATATACAGGACTTTTTAAATACAGTTTCCGGCCAGGTAGGTATAATGATAAATAGTGCTCAGATCCGGGAAAAATTACAGGAGCTGCTCAGCGAGACACAAGCCCAGGGCGAAGAATTGCAGCTTCAGCAAAGTACGCTTGAAGGATTGAATGCACATCTTGAAACGCAGACAGAAAGCCTGCAGGCATCAGAAGAAGAGCTGAGAGTGCAGCAGGAAGAATTGCAACAGGCAAATGGGGAACTGGAAGAACGCACAAGGGTACTGGAAGAAAAAAATCAGATGATTGCAGAAAGGAACCTTGATATACAAAAGAAGTCAGAGGAACTGATGCTTAGCACAAAATATAAATCAGAATTTCTGGCAAATATGTCGCATGAGCTGCGAACACCCCTTAATTCCATTTTGTTGCTTTCCCGTTTGCTGTCAGAGAATTACGAAAAAAATCTGAATGATGAACAGGTGGAATCCGCCAGGGTAATCCAAAGTTCAGGAAATGGCTTGTTAAGCCTGATAGATGAGATACTGGACTTATCGAAGATAGAATCAGGCAAGATGGATATTGAGTGTGGCGATATAGAAGTCAGTGATATTGCGGATGATATGCGTTCCTTGTTCGCTCCAATAGCCCGGGAGAAAAAAATTGAACTGAAAATAAGTATAAATCCTGCTGTACCTGCCCATATTGAAACAGACAAAATGAGACTGGAGCAGGTGCTTAAAAACCTGCTTTCCAATGCCCTCAAGTTTACATTCGCAGGATATGTAAGCATGAATATTACTACAGTTGAAGGAAATGAACAATTAATAAAGTTTTCAGTAAAAGATACGGGTATCGGTATATCAAAAGATAAACATGGCCTGGTATTTGAAGCGTTCCAGCAGGCTGATGGCTCTACAAAAAGGAAGTATGGAGGAACAGGATTAGGACTTTCCATTAGCCGGGAATTGATAAAGCTGTTGGGAGGCGAGATAAGCCTGCAGAGTGAGCCGGGTATTGGCAGCGAATTTATTGTTACTATTCCTGCAAGAATCACAACCACACCTTTTATCAATAATGAACCTGATGAAATATTAAAACAAAAAACCGGGGATTTGGAATTTGAAGAAACCCCGGTTGAAACACGTAAAAAATATACCACACTCCTGATTCCTGCGGAAATAGACGATGATCGTAATAACATAAATGATAGAGATAATGTTGTACTTATAGTAGAAGATGATACAAATTTTGCAGGTTCATTGCTCAATTTTACAAGGAGCAATGGCTATAAGGGAATAGTAATTGTCAGGGGAGATCAGGCATTGCCTTTTGCAAAACAATATATGCCGGTAGCTATTTTGCTGGATATACAGTTGCCGGTCAAGGATGGCTGGCAGGTGATGGAAGAAATAAAAGGAGATCCTAAAACAAGACATATCCCTGTTCATATCATGTCATCCCTCAATGCGCGAAGAGAAAGTCTTCAAAGCGGGGCGGTAGATTTTATAAATAAACCGGTAGCTCTTGAACAAATGAGGGAAATGTTCCGGAAGCTGGAAGATGCCCTGAAGATGCATCCTAAAAAGGTATTGATAGTGGAAGAAAACAATCAGCACGCAAAAGCGCTGGGATATTTTTTAGGCTCTTTCAATGTAAATGCGGAAATCCAAAATGACATTAAAGGTTGCATAGCGTCTCTGCAAAAGAAGGAAGTAGATTGTGTAGTTCTTGACATGGGTGTACCTGCCCATAATGCATATGAAACGCTGGAAACGATTAAAAAAACGGAAGGCCTTGAAAACCTGCCAGTTATCATTTTTACTGGTAAGCAGTTGTCCCGGTCAGAAGAAGCCAGGATCAGGCAATATGCCGATTCCATTATTGTAAAAACAGCACATTCATATCAGCGTGTACTTGATGAAGTAGGCTTATTCCTTCATCTTCTGGAAGATAACAGGGCGCCGGTTCCTGCCAATGAGCGGTATAAAAAACTTGGAGCACTTGATGAGGTATTAAAAAACAAAAAAGTGCTTGTTGCTGATGACGATGTCAGAAATATTTTTTCACTTACCAAAGCCCTCGAAAAGCACGACATGAAGGTGCTCTCTGCAATAGATGGCAAGGACGCGCTGCAAATACTAAATGCTAACCCGGATATAAATATTGTACTTATGGACATGATGATGCCGGAAATGGATGGTTATGAATCAATAAAGAAAATCAGGCAGCAACAAAAGTATAAACACCTGCCAATACTGGCTGTTACTGCTAAAGCAATGATGGGTGACAGGGAAAAATGCATCAAAGCGGGAGCCTCTGATTATATTTCAAAGCCTGTGGACATAGATCAGCTTCTGTCCTTGTTGAGAGTATGGTTATATAATAATAAAGGGAAATAATTTTTACAATAATTATTATGGAATTACAATTGAAAAAAGATTTATGGCAATTGTTATTTAATAATAAAGTTTGGACTTTTTAACATTTTAAGATGATACTTATAGTTGATGATATTTCCGAAAATATTTTCGCTTTAAAAAAGCTGCTTGAATTAAATAATTTTGATGTAGATACGGCGTCCTCGGGAGAAGAAGCATTAAAGAAAGTATTGAAAAACAGCTATGCACTTATAATCCTTGATGTGCAGATGCCTGGTATGGATGGCTTTGAAGTAGCAGATACGCTATCAGGGTTTAGTAAGACAAAAGACATTCCTATCATATTTTTATCAGCAGTAAATACAGATAAAAAATTCATTACCAAAGGGTACATTTCAGGAGGTATAGATTATGTTACAAAACCTGTTGACCCTGACATCCTGTTGCTTAAAGTAAAAACACTTCATCGCATTTATGAGCAGGCGCGTGAGCTTAATAAGATACAGTTAGCGCTCCGGCTGGAAATAGATGCAAGGAAAAAAGCACAGTATGAACAGCATCGTAAAACACTGGAATTGCAATCCATTCTTGAATCAATACCGCAAATAGCTTTTACTGCCAATGCAGCAGGAAATATTGAGTATGTAAACAATCAATGGTATATTTATTCAGATCATAAAAATATATTTCCTGAAGTTTACGATAAAGATGTCCTAAGTTCAAGTACCAAATGCAACACGCTTAGTCAATTTACGTCCGGGGGTACCCC
>CAISOH010000058.1 GCA_903887005.1 uncultured Bacteroidota bacterium
AAAAATAAATTGTTAAATTTATATTAAATATTACTAACTTTAGTTTTTAGAGGTGCCCTTTAGTTTGTACACTATAATTGATTTCTGGCATAGGTATCAAACAACCGCAAAGCATGATGGAGGAGTTGTTGAATTTTCACAGGACAATGGTAAGACATGGCAAAATGTCAAAGGAGCATGTAACAGAGACGGATCAGGTGAGCCTGGTATTTTAACAACAAATTTTTATTCAACGATTGATACTTTAACCACCGAAGAACGGTCATTCAATGGCATTCATGATAGTATGCAATACTCAAGATTGCAATTTTGGGGAGGGTATGCGATTAGCCCCTATGGTAGTGGCGGATGTTTCGGCTATCCGGATAATTTCTTTATACGTTTCAGATTCATTAGCGACTCAGTAGCAGATACACTGGCAGGCTGGATTATTGATTCTATAAAAATCGAACATGATATGTACCCTGGCTCAGTAGCAAATATCAATAAACCTAAAGCCATTAATATCTTCCCCAATCCTTCACACAACGGCACTTTCATTTTCCCTGCTTTAAAAGATGAACAGGATTATAGCCTAGAAGTCTATAACGCAATGGGAAATAGGATTGTGAAAATGTCCTACCAGCAGTCAATAGACCTAAGCCAATATGCTAAGGGATTGTATTTCTATAAAGTATCGGATGGTACGGAATATTATAGCGGGTGGTTGCTGAAAGAATAGGATAATAGGGTAGTGGTTATAATTTTGGAAGCTTTTTGTTCCCTTCTTTTTCATTGGCTTCCATCATGCTCATTTCTTTGGCTTTGGTGAGGAAGTCAGAGGCGAATATGAATGAGTTGAGGCGCTCATCTTTGCTGAATATGATTTCTTTACTGGAGCCTTCCCACTGCTTGTTTCCCTGGTACATATAAACGATATGGTCGCCGCTTTCCATAACGGTATTCATATCGTGGGTATTTATCACTGTTGTGATGTTAAATTCAGTAGTTATTTCCTTTATCAGCTTGTCTATTACTAAAGATGTCTGGGGGTCGAGGCCGGAGTTAGGTTCATCGCAAAAGAGGTATTTGGGATTTTGAACAATGGCCCTTGCCAGTGCCACGCGCTTTTTCATACCCCCGCTTATTTCAGCCGGGAATTTGTTGTTAGTATCCTTTAGATTTACCCGGTCGAGAACTTCATTTACCCGGTTCAGCTTTTCCTCTTTGCTCATTTTGGTAAACATATCCAGCGGGAACATCACATTGTCTTCAACTGTTTTACTATCAAATAAAGCACCTCCCTGGAACATCATTCCTATCTGTTTGCGCAGTTCTTTCAATTCTTTTTCAGGCATTTTTACAATATCCCTGCCCTCATATATAACCTCCCCTCCGTCAACAGGCATCAGGCCTATAATAATCTTCATGAGCACGGTTTTGCCACTGCCGCTGCTGCCAATGATAAGGTTGGTTTTGCCAGGTTCCATTTTTGCTGAAACATCTTGTAATACCACTTTATTGCCAAAACTCTTTTTTACGTTCTTTACCTCAATCATTGTCAGAAGTTATTCCTAATAAATACCATTATTCCAATGATAATAGCAAGTGTGAAAGTTCCCATTGTTATTCCGTCAAAGAAGCTATGGCCATCATATATTTTGTAAAAACCAAAACAGAATAAAAAAAACAGGCTTACTAAAACAGCTTTTCTGAATGCACGCTGAACAGCCTTCTTATCTTCCAGTTCATTATCTATTTTTCTGTTTTCTTTTCCATATTTTCTCAATAATCCCTTACCTATTTCTTTTTTACTTTTTACTTT
>CAISOH010000059.1 GCA_903887005.1 uncultured Bacteroidota bacterium
TAATTACGGGATATATTCGCTTTTTCCCTGTTTGTCGGGGGGCATGCCCCCCGACAAACAGGGAAAGTTCTACATTCCTTGTTGCCAATTTCTCTGCATTCGTAGTTACGAATTTCTCTGTATTCTTATTTACCGATTACAGGTAATTTATTTATGATCCGGAAAGCTCGAAAATGAGCAATGCTCGAGAACGAGCCATACAAAATCAGACGCATTTCCACCTATCGCCCGTAAGTCAAGGACACTAATACATATTTAAAAACAACCTGCAATGCGCGAAGTCTCGGCAAAACCGGTTTAGAAGAATGATAACTTAGGTGGAATATGTAGCTTTTTTAAAGTTATTATTCAAGTCTAAAAATTATATCTGTTTGATTTCGAGTTAATCATGCGAGAATTGCGCAAGAAAATTAACTAATTTATATACATTGCATTAAATTTTAACTGAGTTTCAATATTTCAATGTTTGAACTATTTTCAGTGATTAGAAATAACAGTAATAAATAAATTGCCATTTATTTATAATATTTGTTCTATTATTGAACTTTATCCGTTTTTGGGAAATTCTAATAAATTATAACCTTATTTTTTCTAATTTTGCAGTACAGAAACTTAAATAACGAAAAATAAATTTCTAGCAATGGATAAATTTAAAATATTTATTATTGATGATGATCCCTGGTATGGAGAAATCCTGGAGTATTACCTTGCAATGAATCCTGATTATGAGTTAATACGTTATTTAACAGCCAGGGATTGTCTTGCAAACCTGTCAAAAAAACCTGATCTTATTACACTGGATTATTCTCTTACGGATACCAATGGCAGAGATGCATTGAAAAAGATAAAACAATATGATTCCAATATACCGGTAATAGTCATTAGTGGCCAAAAAGATATTACAACGGCAATAGAACTTCTTAAAGATGGCGCATCGGATTATTTTGTTAAGGATAATAACACCAAGGATTTATTGTGGAATTCCATAATACGTATACGAGAGCATTTATCCTTACAAAAAGAAGTAGAATACCTAAAGGAAGAGTTAGGTCAGAAATATGATCTTGGCAAACTGATAAAAGGAAACAGCCCATCAATACAAAAAGTATTTTCACTGATTGAAAAAACAGCAAGTACAAACATTAATGTGTCTTTAACCGGCGAAACAGGTACAGGGAAAGAGGTAGTAGCTAAAGCTATACATTATAATTCCGACAGGAAAAACAAACCATTCGCAGCTATTAATATGGCTGCGATACCAAAAGAACTTTTGGAAAGCGAATTATTTGGGTATGAAAAAGGTGCATTCACCGGTGCAACTACACGTAAAATTGGCAGATTTGAAGAAGCAAATAAGGGAACTCTATTTCTGGATGAAATAGCTGAAATTGATCTTAGCTTGCAAAGTAAATTATTACGGGTAATACAAGAACGTGAATTAATTCGTTTGGGAGGTAATGACAAGGTACAATTAGATGTAAGAATAATAATTGCCACACATAAAAACCTGGCTGAAGAGGTGAGGAAAGGAAATTTCAGGGAAGATCTATTTTATCGCATAACAGGATTACCTATTGATTTGCCGCCTTTAAGAGAAAGAGGAAATGATATTTTACTTCTGGCGAAGCATTTTCTTGATGATTTCTGCAAACAAAATAAAATGCATCAAATAGTAATGTCTCCCGCTGCAAAAGAGAAGCTGATGGCTTATAATTACCCTGGTAATGTACGTGAATTGAAATCGGTCATGGAGCTAGCTTCTGTAATGTGCTCCAATAATGAAATCACTGCGGATGATATTACATTCAATTCTGTTTCGGCTACAAGGCAATTTTTTTCGGAGGAGAAAACGCTTAAGGATTACGATATTGAAATTATATGTTATTTTTTGAAAAAATACGATAATAATGTTAATCAGGTGGCGAAAAAATTAGACATAGGAAAAACTACAATTTACAAAATGATAAATGATTATAATTTAATATGAATGAATTGTCCTTTTCGTCTCATGAATTTAGTTTACTATTTCCTTATTTCTTTTGCTTTAACCTTGAAGGAAGAATAGAATCTTTCGGGAAAAACATTCCTCAAATATGCAGGATCGAAAAGGGTGGAAAGTTTAACGATTTCTTCGAACTAATTAGAAATCCAAAATTAGACAAAACCATTGATTCACATTTTTTCCCTATCGGAGAAATGATTATCATTCACTCTTTTAGCAGCCCATATGTTTATATAAAAGGTAAATTTGAAATTATCAGTAATAGAAAGCAATATATTTTTATTGGCTCACCTTGTTATATAACTAATAAAGAAGAAATAGAACACCAATTCAGTTTAATCAGCGAATTTTCACATGAGGAAAAATCGCTTAAAAACAAAGAATACATAATTTATAAGGAATATGACAATATAGAAAATGTAATTAATTTTTTTGAAAACAATGAATTTTTTTCAAGTATTTACAATAGCTCAAATGAAAAGGATAATTACTCCATTACTATTTCAAATCATAATGCGGAAATTTTGTGGTGTAATTCAAATTTCCTTGAACTATCAGGGCATACCTTTGAAGAAATTAAGGGAAAACGGCCCAGAGACATTTTATATGGGAAAAGATCTGTCTATATAGGCGAGAATTTTGTAGATGATTCTATAAGAGAGCGCAGGCCATTTTATTTTGAAAATGTAGGATATACAAATTTAGGAAAAGAGTTCTGGTTTGGAGTTACAGTATATCCGATTTTGAATAAACAAAATGAAATAATAGGCCGTATTCATGTACTAAATGATATTTCTTTCAAGAAAATAAAGGAACTGGAGCAGGAGGAAAACGAAAACCTTTTGAAGTTGGCATTAGAAGCAGCAAAGTCCGGGGCATGGTCTTATGACATTATTTCAGGGGAATTTCATGTATCCGATTTATTTAAAGAAATCACCAATATTAATGATGAACATGATCAAATCTCTTTGAATAGTATCAGGGGAAAGATGCATCCGGAGGATAAATTAAATTTCCCTGAAGAAATTGCTGCCGGATTGAAATCATCATCTTCAAATTTTGTGACAGAATATAGGATTTTAGTAAATGGTATTTACAGGTATTTCAATGTAACATGCAATTGTATTAAGTGGACAAGCAACGGCAAACCAGTAAAACTTGTTGGAATGCTTAGAGATATTACTAATGAAAAAGAGCATGTTATAGAATTGCAAAAACAAAAGAAATTCTATGAACAAATATTAAATGAAATACCAGCCGACATAGCAGTATTTGATAATCAGCATAGGTACTTATTTGTAAATCCTAAAGGAATAAGTGACGAAAAATTAAGGAAATGGATAATTGGAAAAAATGATGAAGAATACTGTATATACAGGAATAGAAATTTATCAGTTGCGGAAGGGCGCAGAAAATTATTTAATGAAGTAGTCTCGTCCGGAAAAATAAAAGAATGGGAAGAACAGTTTAAAAAAAATGATGGATTAATTGAATATAATTTGAGGAAAATGTATCCTGTATTCAATGAAAATAAAGAATTGGAAATAGTGATTGGATATGGAGTGAATATAACAGAAGTAAAAAAAATTGAAGATATTCTTGAGTTTTATAAGCAAGCACTAAATGAGACAGCAAGTGTAGCAATAACCGATAAAAAAGGTATTATTACCTATGTTAACCAAAAGTTCTGCGATATCTCTAAATATTCCGAAAATGAATTAATTGGACAAGATCATAGAATAATTAATTCAGGATATCATTCCAAAGAATTTATTAAAGACGTTTGGATAACAATCGCCAATGGCAAACTGTGGAGAGGCGAATTTAAAAATAAGGCAAAGGATGGTTCCTTTTACTGGTTTGATACTACAATTGTTCCATTTTTAAATGACCACGGAACGCCATATCAATACGTAGGGATACGTAGGGATATAACAGAAAAAAAGAAAAAAGAACAGGAGCTCGAAAATTTCTTTCAATTATCAAATGATCTTTTATGTATAGCCAATATAAATGGATATTTTGTAAAGATTAGCCCTGCATTCACACATCTGCTGGGTTATACTGAAACAGAAATACTGAAAACTCCTTTTATCAATTTTATACATCCTGATGATGCTACGGCAACATTAAAAGGGATTGAAAGACTCGCTGTTGGATCCAGTGCAACAAATTTTGAGATTAGACTTATTTGCAGGGATAAGAAAATTCTTTTATTTAGCTGGTCTGCTACTTCTGACAAGGAAACCAGATTAATTTTCGCGTCAGGAAGAAATATTACGCAATCAAAAAAACAGGAAGATGAATTAAGAAAAGCAAAATCAGAAGCCGAGATATCAGTAAAAGCTAAGGAAATTTTTCTGGCCAATATCAGCCATGAGATACGTACTCCTATGAATGGAATATTGGGCATTGGCAACCTGCTTAATAAAACAAAATTAGACATACAACAAAAATCTTACCTAAATATTATTCAAAATGCAGCAAATAACTTACTGATAATAATAAATGACTTACTGGATATTTCAAAAATAGAATCCGGGAAACTGACTCTTGAATGTATTGGGTTTGACCTCAATGCTACCATTAAAAATACAGTTGATATTCTCAATCATAAAGCAGAAGAGAAAGGATTGTTGTTATCGTTCAATAACCAGAATGAAATTTCTCCGGTGCTTATTGGAGACCCATATAGGATCAATCAGGTACTAATTAACCTCTTAAACAATTCTGTTAAATTTACGGAAAAGGGAGAAGTCAAAATTGTGTGTAATGTATTATCCCAGGATGCGAACTCACAAAAAATCCAATTCCATATCATCGACACTGGAATTGGAATAAGAAAAGATTTCTTATTCCATCTATTTGATAAGTTTTCTCAGGAAGATGAAAGTGTAACAAGGCGTTTTGGAGGAACAGGTCTCGGTATGAGTATCAGTAAACAAATTGTTGAATTGATGGGAGGTACTATGTATGTGCAGAGCGAAAAAAATTTGGGTACAACCATTTCATTTGAAATAAATTTCCCCATTGGCGATATTAGTGACTTACCGGAAAAATTGATAAATGATATTGACAATCAGGTACTTAACGGGAAACGGATTTTATTGGTGGAGGACAATGAAGTGAACCGTTTTTTAACAACAACAATACTTACCATATATGGTGCTGATGTAACAGAAGCGGAAAACGGAATGGTCGCTATTCATAAACTTGAAGGAAATGAATATGATCTGATTTTGATGGATGTTCAAATGCCAGTAAAGAATGGCATTGAAACGACCCAGTACATACGAAAATACTTGAATGGAAAGATACCAATAATTGCATTGACGGCAAATGCCTATAAGACAGAAGAAAATCGTTGCCTTGAAGTCGGAATGAATGATTTTATTTCAAAACCATTTGATGAGTTGAAATTAATACATATAGCTACTAAATGGCTGGGCTTAGAGAATATAAAAAAATCTTCTCTAAATAATGAATTGGAAAAGGAGTTTAAAGAAAATATGAAACAATTTGATTTAAGTAATCTTAAACTAATCGGAAGAGGTAATGATGCTTTTGTGTCGAAAATGATTCAATTATTTATTAAAACTGTCCCAGATGTGTTACAACAAATGCAAGAAGCTTATGATCAAAAACAATGGAAGAAGTTGGCAGCTTTAGCGCATCGTATAAAATCGACGATTAGCTCTATGGACATTAAAACATTAGAGGAAGATATTGAACTATTAGAAAATCCGCATACAGTTGATAAAGACGAAGCGGAGACTTTATTTCACTTAAATCACCTTATAAATGTGATGAGTGAAGCGGTTCAACAACTTAAAATAATGTAAAATATTAATTATTTCAATTTAGACTCAATCTAAAAAAAGCCTCAGTTAATAGCACTTTACCTAAATGCATTTTTTTAGTTCTGCCTAAATAGGTATGGGATGGTTTTTTTTTAATGTAATAGTCGGGAGCACAGGATTTGTGCCTGGTTTTTATCAATTTAGGTGATATTATAAGTACATCTTTTGCTGTTTTTTTGCATTCTGATTTACAAGTTACTAACTCCATATGTATGTTATTTAATTTAAATGTTATAAAAATAATTAATTTACTTATTATGAAAAATCAATTGTAGTGCTGAATGAATTGGTGCTGGTATCTCCGCTAATTAATGATAAAGGAGTGTACAGTGTGGAAAAACATATCTGAATTGTCACCAAAACTATATTTATTGTCTGTGTAAATAGTTGACCTACATAACTAGATGCAACGCCTGAAAAGAACAGAAAAATTATAGCTATTATTTGATTGGAAAACAAAGCTGATATTTTAATATACATATATTTTATCTTAATAGTAGTATGAATTAATTATTATAAATCAGAAAACTTAAAAAATATCTTACTAATAACGTGCCATAATTTCAAACGATATTATATCAATACTTAATACATTTGCATATTTAATATTAGATTCGAAATTTGAAATATTTTCCGTTTTTGGGAATGGTTATGCGTATATCTGCAATCAGATTATATGTATTAATTAAACAATATACTAATCTTCAGAATGTCCCGATTCCACCATTTAACTGGAAAAAAGATGGTTTTCGAAGACCATCTCCTATGGAAAACAGGTCGCGGAGTATGAAATATAAACTGAAAAAGGATGAACTGCCCGGTAAAAAAGTGTATGGATATACAAATCCTTATACAGAAATTTTGTGATTATTCAGTTTCTATCCGCGGATACAATAAGGACACTGTACGGAGATACAGGTTTGTTATAAATAGCGATAACAAATTTGCAAAATTCATTGAGATCAACCAGGTTTTACTGATGAAAATGTACGGGGGGCTGTTTTACTGCGGCAGAATAGAAAGAAAATGATCTGTGAACACCTTTATCGTCTATCACAAAACTTTATTGGTTTTTTTAAGGTGGTGCATGAAACAAGGGTATATGCAAATTGAAAAAAAAATCCATTGAGGATGTTGAGGTTCGAAAGCTTGAAAAGAAGCTGCCACCTAAATTAACCCGGCAGGATACATTGCGGTTGCTTGAGGTTGTTTACAATTAACCGTATGAGTATAAGTATTTGAGGTATCGGGACCATGCAATCTTTTCAACATTTATTTTTGCTGGTCAGGGCAAACAGGAATTATTAAACTTAAAATTTGCAGATGTTGATATTGAGAACCTAACCATTTTTGTAAAACGGGCAAAGGCAACAAAGATCGAATTGCACCTATGAGCTACACGTTAGCCCAAAGTTTAAAAAAATATGCCGCAGAAAGAAAAGGCTGGCAAGAACTTGCCGGGAGTTCTTTGCTTCGCTTAAACGAAATTTGGGTTATACAAACAATGGATTAAAAAGAATACTATCGCAAATTAGTGAAGCGGCAGGTGTTAAATTCAGTATCCATAAGCTCCGGCATACATTCGCAACTCTAATGCTTGAAGCGAGTTGTGATATTTACAGCTTATCCAAAATGATGGGACATAGCGATAAAAAAAAACTACAATCTATCTTGCTGCAAGTGCGGAACAATTGAGGTCACAAATGACCAAGCATCCATTAAAGGATTTACCTGTAACCAACCGTTGTAGAATATAACATTTATACTATCAATTGTACTGCCGGGTCTTGTAAATTTATCTAAAATCAATCAGTTATATTTTTAGTTGTGTCCCTCAAAATCAAAATTTTTAAAAAATGTCCCTCAAAATCGCTCCAAAAGAAGCATATTTGTATTGATAATACACAACTGTTTTGATAAAACTAAACTATAACTTTATAAGCCACAGCTCTAACGACAAAACAACTGATTGTCTTTTCTTGATATGCTACTAAAACAAGGGATACATTATGTTTACGGTATTATTACATTTGCAGAGATTTTATTAAAATTATAGGCAATTACATCAATCAAATTTGTTGCTTTATACAATATTATCTGTTGCATGCATTTACATAATTATAAAATTAGTAAAAATATATTTAATTGGAGGTAAATATGATCGTAAATTAATTTTAGATCCCTTTTTTATTTTTAATGAAATAAAAATTAGAAATA
>CAISOH010000060.1 GCA_903887005.1 uncultured Bacteroidota bacterium
TAATAAAAAAGCAAACATATTTACATTAATAAATATGTTTGCTTTAAGACTTATTTCAGACGGGATACGAATCCAACCCCGTAAATACGGGGTAACGTCAAGATAGGCTCTGCCTAATGTATGATACAAAATGGTGGGTATTACATACCTAACATTTTAAACAAAAGGTGAATAATTATATGAATAATTAATTCCTTAAATACGATTAATATACGTTTGACCATATACGAATTTATTTTTATGGCACCGCTAAAAGCGACACTATAAAAACCATATACGTTTAAACTGTTATATCTGCCATTTGTATCATTTTACTAAATTAATACTTTCCAAGTAATCTACCAAATTTATATTGATCCGACCTATCCACCTATAAATTATTTCCATACATAATTTATACAAATTAATTTGTTTATCCGCTTATTTTTTCCTATCTTTGTATCCACAATAGATACAAAATGTTAGAAGAATTTAAGACCATTAAAGATTTAGAAAAATACTTTTCAACCGAAGATACTGCCCGTCAATACCTTGAAAATTACCGCTGGTTAAATAATCCCGTTTGTCCGAAATGTGGTTCCCGATATTATTACATCTTACGTACGGTTAAACAATATTGCTGTAAAACATGTCGGAAAAATTACTCTGTTAGGGTAGGCACTATATTTGATAATAGTGCCGTTCCTTTATCTAAATGGTTTACCGCTATTTTCTTGTTATCAAATGATAGGCGTTCAATGAGTTCAGTACAAGTTGGTGAATGGATAGGCGTTACACAAAAAACGGCATGGTTTATGAACCACCGCATACGCACTATGATGAATACAAATAATGTAGAATTAATGGAAGGCATTATCCAAATGGACGAACTTTATACAGGCGGTAAAAAAGATAAAGTTTCAAAAAGCCGTAAAGAAAAAATGATTGCTGGTAGTGGTAGTGTAGGTAAAATACCAGTTATCGGTATTGCTGAAACTGAAACAGGCAAAAAACGCTATTTCGTTAGCGATGAAGTTACTGCTGGTAGCATTGAAAGTATTATTATCAATAACGTATCAAAGGACTCAATACTGGTTACAGACGGCTCACCGCTATATACAACCGTAGGCAAAGAATTTAATAATCATATAGCATTAAATCATAGTAAAAATGAATTTGGTAAAGATGGATATCATTCAAATGATATTGAAGGTTCGTTCAGGCATTTTAGAGGCTATTTAGACGGGACATATAAAGGCATGGTACGCTCATGGCATTTACAGAAATATGCTAACGAATTTATTTACAAAAATAATAGGCGTGAAAAAGTGGTATTAGCATTAAGCAAGGCTAAAAAACCTGCGGTAATATTGAAAACTATATTAACACCGGAAAATTTGAAAAAAGTATTGAGGTATAGAGATTTAGTTAGACTAAATCCGAATCATAATAGAAAATGGGATTTACAGGAAGCATGTTAAAAACAACAATTGAAATTTATGGCAAAAATTTTGTTTGATGTAAATAATCTCTTACTAAATTTGTAATCATTTCCGTTGTTGCCGAATCCAATCTTTCAACAACTACATTATAATCTTTATCTATGTTTATAGACGCTTTTGCGTTGTCTTCTTTTCTTGTATATTCTAATGTTCCATAGTCATTAGTTTTATCCGCTACGATAGTCGTATTATCTTCATATAAATCAGGAATATGATGTAATTCCATATAATTTTTATAAGTAATAGTTCTGCCGATGAAACTATGTATTTCAAGCATGTTATGACTGGTAAATTCGCTGAAAGGACGAGGCATATTTAGTTTTTTTAGAAGGTAAAGTAATATTCTCTGAATAAATATTTTAATTGTTTTCATACCTTTTATAGCATGAAAAAAGTATTTGTTTTACAAAAGTAGCAAACTGATTTACATTTTCAGTTTGCTACTTTTATTCTACCAGTTAAACACTTGTTTAATAAATCTACTTACACGTGTCCATACACAATTACCTCCTTTTGAACATGATACCATTCCTGTTGGATAAGACGAGCTATATGTTGACCTACCGCAATTATTACAACGCCATTGAGTGTTAGCCATAAATGATTTTTTAATGGTTAAAAAATGAATGGTTAAAAGTAAACAAAAGTTGTCAATATTGATAACTTTTTTGAAAATATATTTTAGACTTTTCTCTCAATGTTTAAGAGAGATAAAGTAGATACGGAATATTTGAAAAAATTAGGTGAGCGTATAAAATCTATACGCAAAGAAAAGCATATAAAACAGGTTGATTTAGGTTATACATGTGATTTGGATAAATCGAACATGAATAGAATTGAGGCAGGTAATACAAATCCTTCGATATTACTGCTAAAGAAAATAAGTAAAGAGTTAGGTGTAAATTTAAATGAACTTTTAGATTTTTAAGTATAATGTTATATATTGCCTTAACAAGTGATTATGTGCCAAACTATTTCAATAACTATACCTTATGGCAAAGAGCTTGCAGAAATGCCTAAAGATGTAATAGTAAACAATGGCGTGCTTAGTTATTCGCTTAAATATGAACGGAAAGGGAATACCCTAATTGCTAGTCGTGAAATAAACTATTTGAAAGATACAATTATGCCTGATCAATATGAAGAACTAAGGAAAATAGTTTCACAAATATACCTTGCAGAAACAAAAGAAATAGCTTTGAAATAATATCCCAATATTTGACATTAAGCAATTTGCGCCAGAACCTCATAAAACCTGTAACAATCCTCAAAGGTATTGTACAAAGGCACAGGAGCAATACGTATTACATTTGGCTCCCGCCAGTCGGCTACTATACCGTTTTGCGTCAGCGCTTCAAATACTTCCCTTCCTCTTTCAATGAAAAGTAATGACAGCTGGCACCCACGTCTTTCAGGTTCTGAAGGAGTGATTATTTCAAATGGTAAATGTGTTATTTGTTTCAGCAGGAACTCCATATAGCCGGTTAACTGTATGCTTTTTTCACGGAGTGCGGGCAAGCCGGCTTTATCAAATATATCCAGCGCGGCATTGTGCGCTACCATGTTGAAAACAGGGGCATTGCTCATTTGCCAGCTTGCTGCGCCTTTTTGTGGAACAAAACCTTTTTGCATTTTAAAGCGACTCTTCTCATCATTGCCCCACCAGCCTCCCAGCCGGAATATTGTTGGGTCATTGCCATGTCTTTCGTGCACAAAAGCTCCCCCCACGCCACCCGGGCCTGAGTTGAGGTATTTATAGGAGCACCAGCAGGCAAAGTCCACATTCCAGTTATGCAATTGCAGTGATACATTACCTACGGCATGGGCCAGGTCGAAACCGGCATAAGCACCTGCGCTGTGTGCCGCTTTGGTTATGTTTTCAAGGTCAAAGAATTGCCCGGTATAATAATTTACTCCTCCTATTATTACTAATGCCAGTGAATCTCCGGCTTCTTTAATTGCGTTTATGATGTCTGTGTCTTTTATAAGATGCGCCCCTTCCCGGGGTATTATCTCAATGATTGCATCATCCGGATCATAGCCATGCATACGCACCTGCGTCTCCACTGCATATTGGTCAGAAGGGAAGGCGCCTGCCTCCATTAGTATTTTATATCGTCCTCCTAATGGACGGTAAAAGGAGATCATCAGTAAGTGAAGGTTCACGGTTAAAGTATTCATAGCTACCACTTCGTCTTGTTCGGCGCCAACTATTTTACCCAGCCGTTCGCAGAAAAAATGATGGTAGGAAAACCAGGGTAAAGTTGCTTTAAAATGCCCTTCCACACCATATTTACCCCAATCTTCCAGTTCTTTTTCCATCAGATAACCTACACTCTTAGGTTGCAGGCCAAGTGAATTGCCGCAGAAATAGCGTACATCCTGTTCTTCATGTTGAGGAAATAAGAAACGTTCCCTGAACGGAAAGAGTGTATCAACCTGGTCCCGGGCTTGTGCGTATCCTAATGAGGCTTCGTATGTGGAAGACATAAAGTGGAATTTGATAATCAGGTCAAAAGTAAAAAGTAAAAAGCAGAAAGTGCGTGGTGCAGGATAGATAATGTAGGTTTCTAAAGGATTTCAACTACAGATATTCAGATTAAGAAAAAGGATAATTACCGATAATTTATGACTACTTGCCGACTAATAATATATTTTTCAATTTTCATGCTGTACTTTTGACAAAAATTTTTTAACCAATGAAAGGATTATTTATTGCTTTAGGAATTATCGTTCTGTTTATTGTATTGTTAGGTGGTTGCGGAATTGGTAAGTATAATGATATGAATACCAGTCAAAAAGAAGCCCAGAGCAAATGGGCGGATGTTCAAAGCAGCTATCAGCGCAGATCAGACCTCATACCAAATCTTGTTGCTACCGTAAAAGGAGCTGCAAATTTTGAAACTAATACCCTTACCCAGGTAATACAGGCAAGGGCAAACGCTACCTCTATCAGGGTGGACCCCAAAGATCTTACTCCTGAAAAATTGCAACAGTTCCAGGCATCTCAGGGGCAACTTAGCCAGGCTTTGGGACGTTTGATGGTAGTTTCGGAGAACTATCCGCAACTTAAGGCGAATGAAAGTTTCAGAGACCTCCAGAATCAACTGGAAGGTACGGAAAACAGGATTAAAGTAAGCCGTGACGCCTATAACGAATCGGTTAAAAATTATAATATCCTGGTATCAAATTTTCCGAATAATATGATTGCAGGGATGTTCCATTTTAAAGAAATGGCTATGTTCCAGGCAGATGCAGACGCCCAGAAAGCACCTAAAATAGCACCGGATGCTTTTAAATAACTCTTATGTTCTCATTTTTCAGGAAGAAGCAGGTGCTTGATAAAGACTCCCAGCACAAGATAGTTGAGGCTATCAAGGAAGCGGAAAGCAAAACAAGCGGCGAAATACGGGTGTTTATGGAGCATCATTGCACCTATATGGACCCTATGCACCGGGCGCAGGAAATATTCTTTAACCTGGGAATGGAAAAAACAGTAGCCCGCAACGCTATTCTTATTTATGTTGCCTATACCGACCGGCAGTTTGCATTGTTTGGGGACAAAGTAATTTATGAAAAGGCGGGTGGCGCGCAATTCTGGAAGAAAGCTGCGGAGAAACTTACCGGGCATCTTAAGAAAAATGAGATTGCGGAAGGCTTGGGGAATTGTATTCATGAGTTGGGCCTTGAACTGGCTACCCACTTCCCTTATGACCCCGCAATAAAGAAAAATGAATTGCCTGACGAAATAGTTTTTGGGAAATGATGAAGAAAATGAGTTGCTGGTTACATCGTGTAGGGTTCTTATTTATATTCCTGCTAATAGGGACACAAACCTTTGCGGATAATAAGATATTCCCTGATAAACCTTCTCCGCCAAGGCTGGTAAATGATTTTGCGAATATGATGACCCCGGAAGAGCAATCTCAGCTCGAAGCAAAATTATTGAATTATGAAAGAACGACTTCAAATGAAATTACGATTGTTACCATTATTGACCTTGGCGACTATGATGTTTCCGATTTTGCAATAAAATTGGGTAAGGCATGGGGTATTGGTAAAAGCGGGAAAAACAATGGAGTGGTAGTGGTTGCCTCATTAAAAAATCATAAGATTAACATTTCAACAGGCAAGGGGCTTGAAGGTGCTTTGACAGATTTGACATGCGGTCATATCATCAGAAATGAAATGGCGCCAGCCTTTAAAGAACACAACTATTTCCAGGGTTTTTCAAAGGCTGCCGATGCTATTATTGCAGCCACTAAAGGGGAATACAAAGCCGACGCCAAGGAACAGAAACAACATATACCTTTTACTGCTATCATTATTATCATTGTTGTTATAATATTCGTCATCAGGATGATAGGCCGCGGTGGCGGTGGTGGCGGTAATTATATGAGCGGCGGTGGTTTGGGTAACCTGGCTACCGGCATGTTGCTTGGCGAATTACTTGGTGGCGGCAGAGGTGGCAGAGATGGCGGCAGCTTTGGCGGTGGCGGCGACAGTGGTTTTGGTGGTTTTGGCGGCGGCGACTTTGGCGGTGGTGGCGCAAGCGGGGATTGGTAGTTGCCATTTGGCAGTTAGCAATTTACAGTTGGCAGTTTCCCTTTTTGAATTGGCAGTTTGCAGTCCTCAAAATAAGCTTATCATATTGTATCAAGTGTGCCATCCTTATAAGTGATATTTTCTAAATATAGCCCGTGCCCGGCTACATCAAAGTAGGCCATTTTGCTGTCGCGGGCTTCAATTATTTTTCTGAAATCATCTGCAGTTCCCCCATAGCGTCCCATATGTAATTGCGTACCTACAAGTCCGCGTACCATACCGCGGAGGAAGCGGTTTGCTTCCACCACATAATGTAATTCGCTGCCATGTCGCTCCCAGTATGACTGAATAATGTTGCAATTGAAAGTTTTTGCCTGTGCATTGCGTTTGGCAAATGATTCAAAGTGTTCGTATTCTTTAATAATTGCTGCTGTTTCATGCAGAATTGGATGTTCAAAACGGAAAGGGTAGTATAATGCCCTTTTATATAAGAAAGGGTTTTTGGTAAAATATATCCGGTACCTGTATCGCCGGGCAATAGCATCGAAGCGCGTATTAAATTCAGGGTCTTTTGCTATGCATATTCTTTTCACAGCAATGCCGTGGGGTAGTATGGAATTGCATTTATAAAGAAAGTCCGGCTTAAGCTCATCTTCCGAATCAAAATGGTAATAGTTGCATAATGCGTGTACTCCCTCATCGGTGCGGCTGGCCCCGAATGACGCTATGGGTGTTCGTAATATAGTACTCAGGGTTTTATTGATTTCAAGCTGCACGGTAGGTATAACGCCCTGTACCTGGGAGCCGTGAAACTTCGTACCATCATACATTACTTCCAATACATATCGCGCCATAAACCCCCAACCCCTGAAGGGGAGCTTCCCCATGATTTGCAATACTTATGATATGCAAGACAAGCAACAGATATTGTTGTTCAGGATATTTTTTTGCAAATTTACTTTAAAATGAATTCCTATTGCGGATTTTAAATCAGGTAACTTTCTTAACATCACCTCTACTTTGGAGCGGTTGGGTGAGGCTTCCTCTTTCTTTCCAGGAACCAGCCCAGAAATCCAAAAGTAACAGCAAGTATCAGGAAGAAAATACCCTTGTTCATGGAATCCCAGAAGTATTCAAAATAGCGGGTGTAGAGGTTTATGAGCAGGAAGAGTACGCCAAAATCCCTTGCGAGTTCATCTTTATAGCGGATTCCGAGAAAAAAGCTTAAAGCAGCCGCTATTCCAAACACGATGGAGTACGCCAGCACATGTATCTGCCGCACCTGCTGCCATCCTACAAGTGTATTGAAGTTGCCGAATATAGAGACGGCCCATAGCCCGCTGAAGACCAATATCAGCCCGGCTGTATAGGTAATGCGCTGGGTAAAAGACAATTGTTTAATATAGTTTTGTAAAAAGGATATTGCCAGAATGATCAGTCCAAATACAGTGAAACGCACAGGATAGTTCATGCCGAGGAATAAATTGTCGCTGCCTTGCCAGGAACTGAATGAATAAAACCAGGCAACAGATGCGGCTAAAGCGCCCATCCACAAAGCCTTTGAGCGAAATACAGTACCAAGGATTATTAACAGGGGCAACGCCATACTTAAGAATGCAGTCCGAGTCCCGTCGATATGAAACTCTTTGCACACATATACCAGGGATGTAAGCACGGTAAGTCCGCCCAAAACCATGTTCACCTCATAAACCGCAGGGCTCAGACGGCTTCTTTTTCTGCCCACATACCAAAACCATAATACCGATAAAGCGGCTGTAATCAAGGCGATAATGAGATCATTCAGAGAGAAGTAAACTTTTAGCTTTTCCAGTAATTTTTCATTGAGAAAGAGCGCCCCGAAGGCCAGAAGGGTACAAAACAATGCGATAAAGAAAAAATACTGCGCTATCTGCTGGCGTGCAGTTTGCCTGGGAACAATAGTTCCCTTCAGCGCGGCTGCCTGTTCACTTGTCAGCTTGCCGGCTTGCTCCCATTCATTTAACGCACGGTATAGTAATTCCGATTCACTCTTGTCAACTTCCATATTTTAAATTCAAAATTCAAAAGTAAAAATTCAAAAATAAGCATCGTAGAATATTTGAACATTTTGAATTCAAAAATGAAGTTAAGAAAATAAGCAACGATGACAAAATAAAGCCAACCAATCTGACTTCAGTAAACTCGGGATGACAATCCCTTCGGTAAACTCAGGATGGCGATTTGGTTTCTGATCATGAGTTCAGATATTATTGTAAATTTAAAATTGTACAGTTTTTAAGTGATTTTTTTCTTGCACTCATTTATAGCTATTTTATATTGATTATCAGCTAGTTGTGTAAATTTTGATAGAAAAGAACTGTACATTATCTGGACGTTTTCTGGACAATGGTCTTCTTTGTCTGAACCTCAGATTGACCTGATTAAACGTGATTAGCCTGAATTATTTTCTGCATGAGTCCTGAATTTTGTTAATTGTCATTTTGTTAGTTCTGTTGTTTATTTAAACCGCGGGTAACAGGTTTTTGCGGGGCTTTTACGATTTGCGCAATTCTAGTTTGA
>CAISOH010000061.1 GCA_903887005.1 uncultured Bacteroidota bacterium
ATTTCCTGCAAATAAAATTCACAAATGGGGCCTCGTTTGTTATAAGTACAATTTCCTATATTTGAGAAGTAAAGTAACATCTCATTTGAGTAGTATTTCAAACTTTTCCAGAATGATAAATAGTAATAGTATATCAGTATGAGCTTGACAGAAACAGGTCGTTTATTACAAGATCCAATAAAAACCATGCAGGAAAAGAAATTGCGGGAACTATTATCCTATCTTGACAAATATTCTCCTTTTTATCAAAAGCTCTTTTTACAGCACAGGATTGATATAAATAAGATCAACAAACTTGAGGACATTGTCATAATACCTACTACAAGTAAAGAAGACATTCAAATATATAGTGATAAATTTTTATGTGTTTCTCCTGAAAAAATCATAGAATATACTGCTACATCTGGCACTTTAGGTAGCCCGGTTACTATTTCCCTTACAGAAAATGACCTGGAGCGTCTTGCCTGTAATGAGTATAATTCTTTCTTAACAGCAAATGGAACAGAACATGACATTTACCAGCTGATGCTTACACTTGACCGGCAATTTATGGCCGGGATAGCATATCATTCAGGAATTCGCAAACTGGGCGCAGGTATTATTCGGTTGGGACCGGGTGTGCCTTCTTTGCAATGGGAAACCATACAGCGGTTACGGCCAACCGCTATTGTGGCAGTGCCATCATTTATTTTAAAGCTAATCAGGTATGCGAAAGAGCATGACATTGATATGAACAGGTCTTCTGTAAAAAAAGCTATTTGTATCGGAGAAAACATACGTAATGTCAATCACTCATTAAATATTCTTGGTAAAAAAATTAAAGAAGCCTGGGATATAGACCTGTATTCTACCTATGCTTCTACCGAAATGCAAACCGCCTTTACTGAATGCACTGAAGGATGTGGCGGACACTACCAGCCTGAATTACTGATCCTTGAGCTACTGGATGAAAATGGCAAACAGGTAGCGGCCAATACGCCGGGAGAAGTGACCATTACCACATTGGGAGTAGAAGGGATGCCGTTGTTGCGTTATAAAACAGGCGATATTTGTATGTATTTTGATGAGCCTTGCGCCTGCGGAAGAAATACATGGCGTCTTTCTTCTGTAATAGGGCGAAAAAAACAAATGATCAAGTTTAAAGGAACAACTCTTTATCCCCCTGCGCTTTTTGATCTGCTGAATGAGATGCAGGAAATACTTGATTATGTTATAGAGATTTATAACAATGAAGTTGGCCTGGACGAGGTGTTATTATACCTGGTGCCAATTAATATAAGCGTAGAGACTGATAATAGAATCAGAGGTTATCTACAGGCAAGGTTAAGGGTAAGCCCACATATACAATATGTCACCAATGAAGAAATACAAAAAATACAATTTCCGGAAATAGGTAGAAAAGCAGTTAAATTTGTTGATAAACGAATAAAACAAGAGGAATAGCAGGCTATAAGCCTGGTATGCATTTTCAGACATTCACCATTTAATTTCGCTCCTTAAAACATTAAATAAATTTCAGCCAATGATCGCTATTGGACAAAACATTCTTACTCTGCAGGATTTTGCTGATATACTGTTTAAGGAAAAGATGGTCATTTTAAATAAGCCAGACCTGGAAACGGTAGATATAAATTTTCGTTTTCTTAAAGATTTTTCTTCAAACAAATTAATTTACGGGATCAATACAGGCTTTGGCCCAATGGCCCAATACAAAATCAGTAAAGAAAACCTTTTACAACTTCAGTATAACCTTATACGCAGCCATTGCTCCGGTAGCGGAGCGCTTTTGCCTGCACAGTTAGTAAAGGCATTAATGATTGCACGCTTAAACAGCCTGATGAAGGCGTATTCCGGTGTTCACACTGATGTCGTAATGTTGCTCAGGGAACTGATCAATAATAATATCACTCCTTGTATTTATGAGCATGGAGGGGTAGGGGCCAGCGGAGACCTGGTGCAGCTTGCCCACCTGGGCTTAGTATTGATTGGTGAGGGAGAGGTTATATGGGAAGGACAGACCTACCCGGCTTTAGAAATATTCAGGCAGTTTGATATAAAACCGCTTACAATTTATATAAGAGAGGGATTAGCTGTTTTGAATGGAACTTCTGCTATGACCGGTATCGGGTTAGTTAATATCATAAAGGCTAAAAAATTATTGGAATGGTCTGTGATATTGTCTGCTTTGATAAATGAGGTAATGGAGGCTTTTGATGATCATTATTCATATGAATTAAATATTGTAAAGCATCACAGCGGCCAAAACAGGATATCAGCTATGATGCGGGAGATACTTAAGGATAGTAAAATGATCCGTACCCGTTCTGAACATTTATACCAGTCTGAAAATCAAAACCAGGATATATACGAAGATAAAGTGCAGGAATATTATTCATTGCGTTGCATCACTCAAATCCTGGGGCCAGTGTATGATACTATACACCAGGCTGAAAAAATATTAGTGGACGAATTGAACTCTGTAAATGATAATCCTGTGATTGATCATGTGAACAAAAATGTATTTCACGGAGGCAATTTTCATGGCGATTATGTGTCACTGGAAATGGATAAACTGAAGATCGCTATCACTAAATTATCTATGCTTTCAGAGCGACAGCTAAATTATCTGCTCAATGACAAGCTGAATCAAAAATTCCCTCCTTTTGTAAACCTTGGGGTATTGGGGTTTAATTTTGGTATGCAGGGCATGCAGTTTACGGCCACATCTACGGTTGCAGAAAACCAGACGATGTCATTTCCTATGTATGTGCATAGTATTCCCAATAACAATGATAATCAGGATATAGTGAGTATGGGCTGCAATGCTGCTTTAATGACCAAAAAAATAATTGATAATTCATTTACTGTGCTGGGAATACAGGTAATGGCCCTATTGCAGACTGTTGACTATTTAAATTGCCAGTCAAAATTGTCCGTTGTCACCCTATCTGTTTACACGGAAATGAGAAAAATTTTTCCGAAATTTATTGATGATCTTCCTAAATATAAAGACCTTCAAAAAGTTAAAAATTTCATGGAGGAGCCTGATAGTATTAATTCATTATACGCAAAAACCAAGTTATGAAATGTGCTTTAGTTACAGGTGGATCAAGGGGTATTGGCAGGGCAATATGTATTAAATTGGCCGCAATGGGGTATTATGTGCTGGTAAATTATAAAAGCAATGAACCGGAAGCTGCAGCTACACTTGAGTTTATAAAAAAAGATGCCGGTGATGGTGAATTATTGCAATTTGATGTTTCAAGTAAAGATCAGGTAGTGCAAAAACTGGGCAATTGGATAGAAGCGAATGAAGAAAAATATATTGAAGTCCTGGTAAACAATGCAGGTATCAGGGATGATACACTGATGGTATGGATGCAGGATGAACAATGGGAGCAGGTAATAAAAACAAACCTGGACAGCTTTTTCTATGTTACCCGGCAAGTACTGAAAAGTATGATCTTTAAAAAGTATGGCAGGATTATCAATGTCGTTTCACAATCAGGATTAAAAGGGTTGCCGGGGCAAACAAACTATTCTGCAGCTAAAGCCGGGGTGATAGGAGCTACAAGGTCCTTAGCTCAGGAAGTAGGCCGGCTGGGGATCACAGTTAACGCTGTGGCTCCGGGTTTCATAAAAACAGAAATGACACAGGATTTAGATGAAACAGCACTTCAAAAACTGATACCTGTCAGGCGTTTTGGACTGCCGGAAGAAGTAGCCTATGCCGTAGCATTCCTGGCATCGCCTGAGGCCGCATACATAACAGCTGAAGTATTATCTATTAACGGAGGACTATAACTTATGGATCTTGCAGAAAATATATTGTCACTGATACCGCAACGTCATCCTTTTGTGATGATAAGCGAATTGCTGTACTCGGATCAACAGCTTACCCGGACGGGATTCCGCGTTAGTGAAGATAATATTTTTGTTGAGCATGGTAAATTTAATGAGGCCGGTTTATTAGAAAATATGGCACAAACCGCAGCTGCCGGCGCAGGGTATGCCGCGGGCATGGAAAACAGGCCAGTTGATATAGGTTATATAGGGGCAGTTAAAAATTTTGAAATATTTGAATTACCCGGGGTAAACGATGAATTAATAACTGAAATAACAATTGAGAACAGGATATTTGATGTCACCGTAGTTGCAGGAAATATCTGGTGCAATAAAAAACTTATTGCCCGGTGCGAGCTTAAAATATTTATTAGGAAAATTAACTGAATTCAGTGCATCTGAGAAATTATCCCGGATGAATAAAATGATTCCAATGACTGATGTGTTTATCGCTGCTGATAATATTTTATCTCCGCTTGGTTATACAACTGCAGAAAACTATTCGCAGCTAAAAAAAAATGTTTCCGGTGTAAAGCTGCATAATAATACAGCTATGTCTGAAATGCCTTTTTATGCTGCACTATTTGAGCATAATAACTGGTATGTTAAGGATGAGCATATCAAATTTACAAAGTTTGAACAACTGCTTGCTGCATCTATAGCAAACGCTTTGCAGAATTGCAGTGTTGATACACGTGATAAATATACACTGCTCATCATTTCTTCCACAAAAGGGAACATAAGCCTGCTTGAAACGGAAGCAAAAAGCACTGAGCTGAAAGAAAGAATAGCACTGCATACTTCAGCAGGAATAATTGCCAGGCATTTTCATTTTGTAAATAAACCGGTGGTTATTTCCAATGCCTGCATTTCAGGTTTGCTTGGCATTTTAACCGGTATGCGGCTTATACGTTCAGGCCAATATAAAAATGTGGTTGTCGCAGGGGCGGATGTTGTTTCCAGATTTATTTTGTCTGGCTTTCAATCTTTTCAGGCAATCAGCTCTCAACAGTGCAAGCCATTTGATAAAGAGCGCGACGGAATTAACCTGGGTGAGGGTGCAGGAACCATAGTTCTTTCATCCGATACAATGTATGCCCGGAGTATTAAAGTAATGGGGGGAGGAACAAGCAATGATGCCAATCATATTTCCGGCCCTTCACGTTCCGGTGCAGAACTATACCAGGTAATAAAAAACACTTTGAAAGAGGCTAACCTGTCCCCAACTGATATTGATCTCATATCAGCACACGGCACGGCTACCATTTATAACGATGAGATGGAAGCCAAGGCAATTTCACTGGCAGGAATGCAATCTGTGCCTGTAAATAGCCTGAAAGGATATTTTGGTCACACATTAGGCGCAGCAGGGCTCATTGAATCCATTGTTACTATCCAGTCAATGAGGGAGAACACAGCATTGCCTACTAAAGGATTTCAAAATCACGGGGTATCAGAACCCATAAATATTTGTATTAATTTACAACAGGCTGAGCTGACAAACTGCCTGAAGACGGCATCTGGTTTTGGGGGTTGTAATGGCACGGTATTGTTTAGCAAAACATCAACGAATTAACCTTATAATTTATAGTACTTTGGTTATAGAAAAATATATCGCTGCAAGTTGTGTTATCAGCAGGAATGTAATTTTAAAAAACGGAAAAAATATTTTCGAAAATAAGCATGCGGATTTGCATGATTTCCTCCTTTCTGTATATCAACATTTTAATATTGTCTATCCTAAATTTTATAAGATGGATAATCTAAGCAAGCTGGGATGGCTGGCTGCTGAGATATTGCTACAGGAATTTAGAAAAGATGATTACCGCCCGGAAGAAACCGGAGTAATATTGTCTAATGCCAATGCAAGCCTTGATACTGATCTTAAGTATTTTGAAACGATAAAAGATATGCCAAGCCCTTCTTTGTTTGTTTATACCTTACCGAATATAGTGACGGGAGAAATATGTATCAGGAATAACTTTAAGGGTGAGAATGCGTTTTTTGTTTCCGATCATTTTGATGCCGCATTTATAGAGCAATATGCAGGTAACCTCCTGGATCTTAATATATTGAACGTATGTATTTGCGGATGGGTTGATGTGTATGAAGAAACCTATAAAGCGGTTTTGTTTTTGGTTAAAAAAGAGAAAGAGGATATTTTGTTTACAAAAGAGAATATGGACAGGATATATAAAACGGCTGTAACATAATGCAAATTTATAACAAGCACACACCTGTTTTTGTTGCAGGTACGGGGGTGATCTCAGCTATTGGCAACAATGTACCTGCGTGCCTTTATGCGCTCGAACATGAACAGGCTGGCATAGGTGAAATATCTTATCTCAGCACATTGCACCGCCAGCAGATTCCTGTAGCAGAAGTTAAACTAAACAACAAGGAGCTTTCCTTACTTTCAGGCTTGCCTGCCGGAATCAGCCGTACAGCTTTGCTAAGCATGATCGCTGCCCGTGAAGCAATAGACAATGCAGCTATTGAAAATTTATCTGCATTACGGACAGGGCTCATTTCCGCTAACACCGTAGGTGGTATGGATAAAAGCGAACAATTCTTTATTGATTTTCTTGCTGACCATACGAAAGGGAAATTGAGGGATATCGTCTATCACGAATGTGCTAGTGCAACCAAACTGGTAGCAGATCAATTAGGTATTCGCAGCTATGTCACCACAATTAGCACAGCTTGTTCTTCTTCTGCCAATGCTATTATGTATGGCGCAAGATTAATCAAGCATGGCATGCTGGATGTAGTAATTGCCGGTGGCGCTGATGCGATGACAAAGTTCACACTAAACGGATTTAATACCCTTATGATACTGGATAATGAATACTGCAAGCCTTTTGATGAGGACCGTAAAGGTCTAAACCTGGGGGAAGGCGCCGGATATGTAGTGCTTGTATCAGAAAAGGTAGCGGGATCCTTAAAATCGGATATCTATTGTAAATTAAGCGGCTATTGCAATAAGAATGATGCTTATCACCAGACAGCTTCATCACCTGACGGCAAAGGTTCTTATCTCGCAATGAACGGCGCAATAGAAAATAGTGGTTTAACACCGTCAGATATTGATTATATAAACCTGCACGGTACCGGCACTCAAAATAACGATCTGGCTGAAGGCACTGCTATAAAAAGATTGTTTGAACCCCGTTATCCAAAAATGAGCTCTACTAAATCTTTCACAGGGCATACACTGGGGGCAAGCGGAGGCATTGAAGCGGTGTTTTCATCATTATCTGCAAAGTATGGTCTCATTTATCCTAACCTTCGTTTTAAAACTCAGATGAAGGAATTGCCATTTATACCGGAAACTGCTTTTTCGAAAAATGAGCCGGTAAGACATGTGCTGTCTAATTCTTTTGGTTTTGGCGGTAATTGTTCTTCATTAATTTTTTCAAAAATTTCATGATGAAGATATACATACGGTCCTCGGCAAACATATCGCCACAGCAAACATTTAAACATCAGGCATTTCCATTCAAGGCTGTGGCATATACCGGTAATATCTTAAAAGCTATAGAACCGGATTATAAGGATATCATTGATGTGAAAATGGTACGGAGAATGAGCCGTATCGTAAAGATGGGAGTGGCCGCGGCTTTGGAGTGCTTAAAAAATGCCGGTGAAGAAAGCCCGGGCGCTATTGTAACAGGCACAGCATATGGCTGTCTTTCGGATACAGAACAATTTTTAGGCAGCATAATCGCACTAGACGAGGAAATGCTATCCCCTACATCTTTTATACAATCCACTCATAATACTGTAGGTGCGCAAATCGCCCTCCTGCTTCAATGCAACAACTATAATAATACTTTTGTTAATGGGGGATTTTCTTTCGAAAGCGCGTTACTTGATGCTATCATGTTGCTGCGCGAACAAGAAGTAACAAATGTACTGACAGGAAGCGTAGATGAGCTAACAGGTTTGAGCTATGCAATCCTGAGCAGGTTTGGTTTGTACAAACGGCAGCAAGTTTCAAACATGGATCTGTTTGCTACCGCTTCTAAAGGAACGATCGCAGGAGAAGGTGCAGCCTTTTTTTTACTTGCCAGCCAACCCTCACCAGATGATCATGCCCAGCTTGAGGGGATAGCTACTTTTTACAAGCCAGGAGACACAACAGAAATAGCAAATCATATCACTGCTTTTTTAGCGGCACATTCAATAAATGCAACTGATATCGACCTGGTAATTACCGGAAAAAACGGTGATATACAAAATGATGCACATTACGACCGGTTAAAAGAAATGATATTTATTAAAAATGAGCTGATCCACTATAAGCACCTGTGTGGCGATTACCCTACGGCTGTTTCTTTTGCTGTATGGCTGGCAGCAAATATCATAAGGACGGGACAGGTACCCGAAGGTACAGGAGACAGGGTTTCTAAAGCAAATAAATTACAGAGGATACTGATATGCAATAATTACCAAAACCTGCATCATTCCCTGATATTAATTTCTGCCTGACATAAAAATAATACTATGCTGAAGGATGATTTCTATACTGTCACATCAATAAATATGGAAAGCAATGTTATTGCTGCCACCTTGACAATAAACGGAACACATAAAATATTTGAAGGTCATTTTCCCGGTAAGCCAGTGGTTCCCGGGGTATGTATGATGCAGATGGTAAAAGAAATAGCAGCAATGGCTCTTGGAAGAGATCTGCAACTGATAAAAGCAGATGAGCTTAAATTTTTACAGGTAATAGATCCCCTGGAAAACAAGGAAATAAAAATGCAGGTACAATATAATGAGGTGTCAGAGCAGGTTGTGAATGTATCAGCAAGCCTGGTTAAAGAAAGCTTAGCCTGCTTTAAATTCAAAGGGTCTTTCCATGCACGCCATCAGCAGTAATAGTCACTTGCATTAAGCTGTGTTGCTTACCTTTATCATGGTTGTAAATAAGTATATTTTTATAGCCGGTTTGAGAGCCTTGTTTTTTTATCATGTGGCCGGGTAATGTCTGGCTCGTTAATGCCCGGCAGGCAAGCCAGAGCGCAAATGCCGAAGCTGTAGGGTATGTGCCACTCATATGCTTAAAGCGGGCAACGGTAACATTACTATCCATCAAGGCTTCACACTGTAAATAAAAATGTTCAAAACGATTATCCCCGTCCTCCCCTGTAAGGAGAAGATCTATGTTGCCTTCTGCCAAAACATGGTTGGTAAGGAAATCTTCCATTATGTGCTTAACCGTCATTGCATTTTCGGAATGTATTGTAGTTATGGCTGCTAGTTTTGCCAGCGCATTGTGCTTTACATTATTTACCAGGAACATTACTGCACCTTCCCCCGGTATTGTGCCCGGACTATCTGATTTATACAAATGTTTATTGGAAACGACCTCTTTTTTATACCATCCTTCTATTTGCTCAAATTTGTAATTATAACCAGATATTTCATCAACAGCTCCTAACAAATAGCTGTGGCGCCGATTTTCTTTAAGCATCATTGCTGCATCAATGACTGCGTTTTCAAATGCCGTCCCCCTGTGTACATGAGTCATATTATATCCCTTGTTGTGGCTCAATAAACTTAACTGCGAAGCAGCAGCATTAGCGGTGCTTTGCACGAAATTGCCTGGCATCAGTATCCCCTCATTATATTCTATTATTTGGTTAAGAAACAAGATACTTTCCTCCATACCACCGTTTGCTGTTCCAATAATAATACCGGAAAGCTCTTGTAATCCCTGAATAAGCGGTAATGCGGCACCTACTCCTATTCTTACACCTTTATTCATCCGCCGCAATACCTTCATTGGAATGCCCTCGCAGGAAGGTTCTATTACGGTTAATTTATTGCCTGCAGATTCAACAAGCATATTAATATCAGGATCTGTATAAGTTTGTTGCGGCGATATACAGCAGGTTTGATGAATATAAAACATACCGTCAGGTTTTAGAAAAAATCAAAGAAGTACAATTACCGCCAAAGCCAAAAGAATTGGACATGACATGCGTTAAGGCAGTCTTTTTAAAGGATAGCACAGGTTGCAGCCCGGTGCCTGTAATAGGCTGTTTAAAATGAAGTGAAGGAAATACTTCCTGGTACGTAAGATTCAATATGCAATATACAGCTTCTATTGCTCCCGATGCCCCAAGGGTATGGCCGATGTTGGATTTAGTAGATTCAAATGCCGGTGGTGTGCCAAATAAGCGGATCATCGCATTGCTCTCTACTATATCATTATTTTCTGTAGCGGTACCGTGGGCATTTATAAAACCGATCTGTCCCGGGCTTAGTTTAGCTTCAGCCAATGCGCCCTTCATGGCCAGGTATGGCCCATCGCCCGCTCCTGATAATGATGATGGATGATAGGCATCATTAGTATTACAATAGCCGGTAATTTCCGCATATACTTTTTTGTTTACTGTATCCGTTTCCCTTTCTAAAACAAGAAAGGCAGCGCCTTCCCCTAAATTTAATCCACTCCTGTTTTCATCAAATGGCATACAAACATCAGAGGAAAGTATATGCAGTGAATTAAACCCATTTATAGTAAATTTTGACAGACAATCTGTGCCTCCTACGATTGCTTTTGTGGCAAAACCGTTCTTAATAAGCCGGGCGCCATACATGATAGCGTTAGCTGATGAAGAACATGCGGTATTTATAGTATTAATAAGGCCATTCATTCTGTAACGCTGCTGCATATATAGAAATGCGGATGCACAATCGTAAGAAGAAAGAAATGGAGAATGTTTATTAACATCATTCGCATCTGAATACAATTCATCGGTTAAGCACATGCCCCCCACTGTAGTGGCGCCGATGAGTGCGGTATTGCCGGAGGTGAGCTGTGAAGAGGTAAGCCCTGCATCCTGCACCGCTTCATCAAAAGCATTAATAGCAAGCAGCATGGTGCGCGTGATACCAGCATCATTAATATGTAATCTTTCCTTTAGTTCTTCTGTACTTAATGAGACCTCTCCATATGGCAAAATGCCTGAATATTTAGATGGGAAACCGCCAGACCTGGAAATACCACATTTACCCATCATGAGTGCTGCATGGTTTTCGGCTACTCTATTTCCTATAGCACTGATAACTCCTATCCCGGTAATAAAAACCCTGCTCAATTATTGGAATTTACTTTGTCCTGTACTGTTCAATATGATCAGCCATTGTATTAATGTCAACCAATATTTTTCTCCCATCTTTTGGATCCTTGATAATTATCCCATATTCGCGGTGCAGCAAAACAATAAGCTCCAGGGAATCAATAGAGTCTAATCCTAACCCTTCGCCAAATAATGGTTCATCATCTTTAATATCTTCAGGTTTCATCTCTGTTAAGTTCAGGAATTCAATAACCTGCTTTTTTAACTGTTGCTTTAATTCTTCCGCTGCCATAATTATATATAATTTAGATCAGTTTTTTCTTCTTTAGCCCGATAAAAATCAATAACTGGATTAATATCGTTATTAGAAGTAAAGGTATAATATTTATCAAAACATCTTTTAGTTTTCCTCCTTCAAGGAATAATGCATAATATGCTTCCAGGCACCAATGCAGAGGCGATATTTTCATAATTGCCTGGAATGAGCCAGACATAGCAAAACCTGGTACCATTAACCCGCCAATAATCGCGAGTATGACTATAGATATGGCACCGAAACCATTTGCCTGTTCTCTGGTCCGGGCAAAGACGCCAACGCAAATGGCATAACTAACCGCACACCATCCGCAAATTAAAGTAACCAGGAATAATGCAATGAGATCAGAAGGGAGGTGCAATATGGGCAAACCTATTAATGGGAATACGCAAATGCCAATTGCAAATATTATCATGGCTTGCAGTATGGTAACCCCTAAATAAGTTATTTGCTTAGATAACAGTGCTACGTAATAGTTAGTAGGTAATGTTTTTAATCTTATAAAGCTTCCATTAAGCTTTTCCTGTACTACACTGCCCCCTAAAGACATAACGACAAAGAACATAGCAAAAATGGTCCAGGCCGGCACATTATGCTGCGAGGCGTTTGGAATAATTTTATTTCCGCCCATCATAAGCGGCTCCTCCTTTATTTTCATGTTGCTGCTGAGCATATCCTGCTCCAGCGTATCAGGTAGAGGTTTTTCATTTATTGAAAAGTACAGGCATTTTAATACCTCGCCGCTTTCCACCATTTGCAACGCACTGTTTAATGAGCCTTCTATGGAAAGCTTGTATGACTCCTGCAAAACCGGAGCATAATATAAAGTTACAGGACTGTTATTATTACCTGCACTTACTTTAAGTGAGTCGCCTGGCAATCCGAAAGAGCTCAATGCCCTGGCTGCGGTGCTTTTGGCTTTAACATCCATTTGTACAGAAAAATCTGAAGGTACTACAATACCGATCAGTATTTTTTTCGCACGCATATGGTCTTTTATCTCCGTTTCGCTTTTCCCGGCAGGTACCGGAACTATATTAAACATCCCTATTTTATCAATAGCCTGTAAAAATTGCCGGGCAGCGGCGCCGGTGTCTTTATTGCAAACTACCAGTGCGATTTTGTTTTTATTTAATAATTCAAAAGTATTATTCTGTATGCCCGTAACCACAACCACAAGGATAACAGGCATACCAAACATAAGTATGATACCCACTTTGTCACGCAACAAAAGCCGGAGATCTTTTTTTATAGTAGCCCACAGCTTCATTGGTTCCTGAAATCTTTACCTGTTAAATTTAAAAATAGCTCTTCCAGTCCCTTTTCTTTATTGTCAGCTAATAATGTTTCAATATCATCACAGGCAATTATTTTCCCTTTATTGATAAATGCTATTTTTTTGCACAATTCCTCGGCCTCGCTTAGCTGGTGAGAGGTGTATATAAGTGTAGTACCATTTTTATTCAGCTCTTTGAGGTATCCGATAATACCATGCCTTGTCTGCACATCTACCCCTACTGTAGGCTCATCCAGGAATAGTATGCGGGGATTATGTATAATGCCTATCGCAAGGTTTACACGCCGCTTCATGCCCTCTGAAAATTTCTCCACCGGTTTATTTTTTACCGCCTGCAAGCCCATTATATCCATCAATTCATCCGTCCTTTTTTTAATTTCTTTTTTATCAAGACCAGACCATGCGCCAAAGAATTCTAAATTTTCAACCGGGCTAAGTTCCTGGTAAAAAGAAAAATCCTGCGGCACAAATCCAAATAGCTTATTCACTACTTTGTCTTTTGACTTTATTGGATTTCCATAAAGCCATATGTTTCCACTTTCGCAGGAGAGCAGCCCGGTCATGAGGTTGATCAATGTGGTTTTCCCGGCCCCGTTAGGACCAAATAAGCCAAACCTTTCTCCCGCAGAAATCTCCAGATTTAAATCTGAAAACAGCATATCCTCCTGCCCGGGATACCGGAAATAAAGGTGCTCAATTTTCAGTGCGGGATAATTCATTAATGCCATTTTATTTTAGACAGGATTTCAAAAGCATACTTCTCCACTTCCGCTATTTCCAGCAGATAATCCCCCATTACATTAAAATCTGCCTGGCTACCTAATCTGCCTTTATATATACCTGCGGCCTGCACTGCTGCGGTACGCCACAGATCACCTGCGTTTGTGAAGGTTTCAGATGCCTGTAGCAGCTGACCATTATTATGATAGGCATTCGCTTCCTGCAAAAAGGCTGCATACATATAACGAAACCCACCACCACCTGTACCTATCTCTTCCTGCATACGTACCAGTTGGGCCAGGTATAATCCTGCTTTTTCCAATCCTAATTTATCGCGCCATTTTTTAATCCTGTTACCGGTATATTTTATTCCATGCAAACCGCTTATAAACCCCGGGAAGGTGAGCATGCTGAATACATTCCTTTTAATACCAGTTTTTATAGCATCCTTTATCGTTTCATCATTTACTATATGTTTTTTTACAGGATAATAAAGCTGTCCTTTAGGAGCTAACGCACCTTTTGCAAATCTTACCCGCTCCAGTTCATAGGTGGTTAAAGTAGTTACTGTTTCCATAATGGGGTCACTGATCAGGTACTTATCCGCTTCTTTGCCATAAACAATTAAATTATGGGCATTGAAATGAAACCGGTATTGTTTCGGGAAATAAGGTAAATAATAAACGCCTACCTGGCAGCCCACTGCGTAACCATCTGTAAGGCTTTTGTCCAAGGCTTTTTGCGCATCTTCTTTTGATCTGAATTTTTTGCGGACTATATTAACACCAAGTGAATCGCATGTTTTAGAAAAAATATGACCCGGCAATGTGCGGAAAGCTATAGCAGGCCCGTTATTTATTTTTAGTAATGGAATATAAGCAAAAAACAAACCCGAGCCTATGCCAAAAGCTAAAGGCTCTGTCATCTTATCTATGCCTATGCCCCTTAATAAATTAGTAGTAACACCTGTTTCACAATGTGCGGCCTGTATGTGCTTAAAGTCATTGCTCATGCCCATTCATATTTTTAAGTTCAGCCGGTGTTATGTCAAAAACTTCTGCATATCTCTTCAACTTTTTGTCAGTTAACTTCTTAAATCCCTTTGGCGTTAAATGTCTCTTTATCTGCCATTTCCAAAAGCCGGTATAGCCTGCTAAAATATTAATATCCATAAGCCCTTTTTCCATAAAAAAAAGTAATGGGCTTGCTTCATTGTTTACTATTTTTTCTTTAGCGGCGGCTATGCGCTTTTCAATATCCTGCCATGCTGTATCCAGCGCAGTTATTTTTATATCCCAACCTTTACTCAGTTCCGTAACGTATTTGCCGGATCTATCTGTAGCATAGCAAACTTCTTTGGTAACCTTGCCGAGCGCACTCATGTCCTGCGGCACATCCTCTTTTTTCATATAAAGAGATTAAATGATAAACAGCCATCCGTTATCAACAAACTTTTAGCATAGCATACATATACGAAAAACGGGCACTTTCGGGCACAAGCAACAGGATATTTTCTCCTTTTTTTAATTTGCCGCTATGAAACAGTTCATGCACCATAAGATATACAGAGGCAGCGCCAACATTGCCCATACTGCTTAGATTAAGGAACCATTTCTCATAAGGGACATTTTTCCCCAGCACAGACATTATTTCGAAGATCTTGCTTTTGAAAAATTCGCTGGAAATATGTGGCAAAAAATAGTCAACATCGTCAACATCAAGCCCCCTCCGGTCAAATATCTCTTTTATTTTTTTGCCGCCAAGCACTATTATATTATTGCTTAATAAAGTAATATCCTGCTTTATACTAAAAATTGAATTAGCCATGATCTCATCCGGCGTATAGTCCAAATAGCTTTTCAGCATACCGTCAGGTAACTTGTCAGCGCCCATGTACATACATGTCTTCATTTCATTGGCATACGATACGCCTTCTATCCATTCTATCCTCAGGCTTATCCCATTTTCATTTGGTTGATCCGCCATCAGGAAGGCGGCAGCGCCGTCAGACAGCATCCAGCGCAGGAATTCCTTCTCAAACGCTACATATTTGTTTTCGTCCAGCTCTTTTAATTTTTTCGACTCCTCCTCAAAAACATTCGAAACAAGTGAGCCTGAAAATCTTTCTGAGCCCGTAGCTACGGCTAGTTTCACATCTCCTGTTTTAATTGCCATATACGCATACTTCATTGCGTGCATACCAGCGCAGCATACGCCGGCAGGAGATACCACTTCAATAGACCGGGTGCCTGGCAGCCAGCCATGCACCATTACGCCATGTGAAGGCATCATCTGATCTGGTGAAGAGGTACCGCAGGATAATAATTCTATACCTGCTAACTGTTCTTCAGTATCATTGTCAAATAATGCTTTTACCGCAAGGGCGGTCATTTCAGCATTAGTATGTGTAGCTTTTCCATCTTTTGATAAGGCATAATACCTGGTTTTTATACCATTGTTCCTTAAAACGATTTCTTTAGATTTGGAAGGTTTACCATTTATAAAACCAAGATATAATTCCATGTCATCATTTGGAACTGCTTCATTCGGAAGAAAAATAGAGGTATTGGTTATATAAACATCGTTAGCAAGCCTGTCTGTTCTCATTAGTTTAAATTTAAAATAGATTCTTTTTGTTTTCTGATGTACTTATGTAAAAAAGGCTTAAAAAAAAGCTGATCAATTACATATACGATTGGCGCAGCTATAAATAGCGAAATTAACAGATAATATTTAAATGCTGTAAGCCAGGCAGTCTTATTTTGCTTCTTTGAAATAATTTTGGCCCATGCCTTAAACATAACACCGGCTTTTGATTCAATGAATATTAAATGATATTTTAAGTCCATTGCATTTTTATCCATTAGCGCAGCCTGCAGTCCACCCCATTCGTTTTTTTCAATATAAGGAATTGCGATCCTGCCAAAGATTCCGGTGTTTGCTATATCTTCATCAGACACGCCTGGTTTAGGAAAAATATTAAGGTATTTATCCTTTTTATTATGAAGCATCCAATGAAAAATAGTAACAATGCTTACCAGGTTCAGATTTTTATCTACTAATGATATATTGCCGGCCAATTTAGCTCCTGATTCCTTTAATATATTTTTCACCCCTTTGTAAGCATTTACCCACATATTTCTTGCCCCGGTAATGGTGATAACAGGTGTATTCTTTAAAACCTGCTGCACAGATGGATGATGTACAAAAGAATTAAAAGGAATACTGGGCGACAGGAACCAGGCCTGGTACCCTAAAATAATTAAATCATACGATGTTTCCTTAAGTACAAAAGGATTAATATCTGCCGGTACACCTAAAACACAATCGGGCATTACACTGAAAAAGCCGTCAGCGGTCCAGGGAAGAATATGCTCGTTTTGTAGGGTTATTTCCACTTTTTCTACAGAAATTCCTGTTTCAATAAGCGGTTGGCAAAAATTATCTATGATATCCTTTAACTGACCCGATTGCGAATAATAAATGGCTAATGCTTTTTTACTCATTCTGTTGCAAATATAAGATTTTCCGGATGCAATATTTTTGAGGTTTTGCTGTAATCAAGAACTGCATGTTGCACAACGGGTGGTAATTTTCTGAAATATTTCTGAATATACCGGCTGTCATCAGGAAGACGGGAATGGTATTTTACAATTTTGGGCGCATGCTCCTCTATCATAAGGCGCAAAAAGTGATACTCTACATTACTGCTGTCTGAAGCAAGAGCTGTCTCCAACTTTATCCTTCCTGCTTTGAATAAACTTAACTTATCTTTTGGCAACGAAACCAAATCGGCTTTTTTCATTAGTAATGTCCCTATGTACGCATTCTTCTCAATTATTGTGCCAACAGATAATAATGCTATTTCATTGTCAATTTCATCAGCACTTCCGGACTTCAAAATGCTGTAGAATGCCTGCCTGTCAAAGTTTTGAAATAATGGCGAGCCTTCTATATCTTTGGCATTCATAAAAATTGATAGAAATAAAATAAATATTTTCGATTTCATAATGCTTTTAAAATAGAATCGGAAATAAAGATAAGGAATATAATAAGTTTTCCGGTTGATCCAGGCAAGTGACAGGTGATCATCAATATATTTAATTCATTTTAGAGTGGATAACAGAGAGCAGTTTATCGGGTTGTGGGGTGTAATATTAGGAGGCTCAAGTGGTTTTGGGTTTGCCGCCATAGAAAAACTTGCCCTTCATGGCATGAATATTGTTATGTTATTCAGGGAAACTGCAGGTGTTGAAAAAGTGCTTAATGAAAAAATTTCACTGATTACGGCTAAATCTGATGTAAAAATTTTGCTTATTAATGCCAATGCTTTGAACGAAGCAGGAAGAGATCTTTTTCTTGAAAAATTTAAGGAAACCGTTGGAAAAGATGGAAAAATACGCCTATTGCTACATTCAATAGCAAGGGGTAATTTGAAACCATTAGTATCGGGGGGGGTATCTGATAATGATTCTGGTGAAATGCTTTCTATTGAAGATATTCAACTTACCACTTACGCTATGTCTAACAGTATATTGGACTGGACCAGAATGCTCTTAAAAGAAGGCCTCTTTTATAAGGATGCCAGGGTTATAGGCATAACAAGTGAGGGAACTCATAAATACTGGGATAGCTATGCTGCCGTATCCATAGCCAAAGCGTCGCTTGAAAGCCTTGCAACATATATGGCTGTCGAATTTGCAACATATGGCCTGAAGACAAACCTGATACAAGCAGGAATCTCGGAAACACCTTCATTGAAAAAAATACCTGGTAGTAAAGAGCTGCTTCAAATAGCAAAAACCAGGAATCCTATGGGAAGAATAACAACACCCGAAGATGTGGCAAATGTTATTTACTTATTGTGCACAGACGAAGCTTCATGGATTAATGGATCAGTTATTCACGCAGACGGAGGGGAACACTGCCGTTAATTTATTACAAAAAACATGTATCAATATATATTAGACCATTTACCCAATAAATCTTCGTTCCGCTTTGTTGATAATATATCATCTTTAGACGAAAATGGAATTACAGGGGACTATACTTTGAGGGAAAATGCTTTTTTTTATGAAGATCATTTTATCGGTAATCCGGTTACGCCCGGAGTAATTCTTACTGAAATAATGGCCCAGATAGGATTGCAGTCATTAGGTATATATCTTATTCTGAATGGATTAAAAGAAATTAAGAAAGATGGGGACAGGACTTTGTTTCCTTTACTAACTGCCACTGATGTTTCTTTTTATAAAATAGTATTACCGGGACAAAAGGTGACAGTAATATCTAAAAAAGAATTTTTTCGTTTCGGTAAGCTTAAATGCTATGTTGAAATGCTGGATGAAAATAAAGACTTAGTTGCAAAAGGGATGTTAGCCGGAATAATCAAGGGCGCTGCAAAAACTAAATTATCATGAATCGTCGTGTAGTAATTACTGGTTTAGGAGTTGTTGCGCCCAATGGCACCGGGATACCGGATTTTTTACAGGCTATTCAAAATGGTGTTTCCGGCATTCGGTTTAATCCTCAGTATGAAGCTCTTAACTTCAATTGCCAGGTTAGTGGTGTACCTGTTTTTGAATGGAACCATCTTGAAAATTATGTTACTGAAGTCAGCTTTCATGGATTAAAGGGGCAAGGAATAGGTTATGCCATTAAAGCGGCGCTGGATGCATGGACAGACGCAGGAAATACCTTTGATACTGAAAATGATACTCATTGGGATACCGGCTGTGTTTTTGGCAACAGCGTATCTGACACCTCAGTAATAAAAAATATCATTGCCCGTGTAGATGCCAAAGAAGCTAAAAAATTAGGTTCCCGTGTTATAGAACAGGTTATGAACAGTGGTGCTACTGCCTATATTTCCGGACGATTGGGATTGGGGAATAAAGTAATCACTAATTCCGCTGCCTGCGCTACCGGGTCGCAAGCCGTTTTAATGGGATATGAGTATATAAAGTATGGCATGGCAAAGCGTATGCTTGTAGGAAGTACAGAGCATGTTGATCCCTATATTTTTGGCGCTTTTGACTCCATGCGTGTTTTATCAAGAAAATTCAACTCTGTTCCAGGGCAGGCTTCAAGGCCCATGAGCGCAACCGCAGGAGGATTTATTCCCGGATCAGGTGCAGGTGCATTAGTACTTGAGGATCTTGATTTTGCGCTTGCGCGCGGGGCTTCTATATATGCCGAAATATTAGGCGGGGCCAATAATTCCGGCGGCCAGAGGAATGGTGGGTCTATGACTGCACCAAATAATGAGGGCGTTATTAAATGTATAGAGGATGCCATAACAAATTCAAATGTAAACCCTCATGATATAGACTTGATCAGTGGCCATTTAACGGCTACCCTGGCGGATAAAATGGAGATACGCAATTGGGTTGCGGCATTGGGTACAGATAGCAGTAAGTTCCCGCTTACTAATTCATTAAAGTCAATGACAGGGCATTGCCTGAGCGCTGCCGGATCTATAGAATGCATTGCAGTTGCATTGCAGATATTTCACCAGTTCATACATCCCAATATTAATCTTGAAGACCCAAATCCTGAAATAGTTGAAATGACAGGTATGGATGCTCTTCCAACAGCGTGCATAAAAAAAGAAATAAATATAGTTGCAAAAGCTAATTTTGGCTTTGGCGATGTTAATACATGTTTAATATTTTCAAAATTCAGAAACAATGGATAGACAATCAATTTTAGAAGAACTTAAAAGAGTACTCACTCCCTATACTGCCAACAAAGAAGATCTGAATTCTATTAATGACGATACAGACCTGATAAAAGATTTGAAAATTAATTCAGCAAACCTTATTGACATTATCATTGATGCGGAAGCAAAGTATGGTATAGAAATAGATGCGGATTCGGCAGAGAAGATGAGCAACGTAGGAAGCTGTATAAATGTGATCATTGAAAAGATGCAGCAAAAAGAAGGATGAGTACAGGAAATGATATTATTTCATTAGAGCATATTAATGTTCAGCGTACAAAACAGAAGCAGTTCTATGATAAAATTCTGTCTCCTTCTGAACTGGAGCTTTATAATACTGAGGCTATTGCTGAAATGCCCTTTGAAATTTTTGTATGGTTGGCCTGGTCAGTAAAAGAGTCGGCATATAAATACCTGAAAAGGCATACGCCCGGTCTTCGGTTCTCACCTGCCAAAATAAATATTCATAGCATTACCCCCCCCGGAAGTTATACCATTAAAAAATTCGGATATCTTCAATATGAAAAAAAATCATTTCATGAAGAAGTTGTTTATCATGGTACGGTTCGTTACGGGGCTGCTTTTTTTCATTCAAGTTCTATAATTCATCATGAGCTAATATATACTGTAGTCAATAAGGATGAATCATTCGGGAATTTATGGTGGGGAATTAAAACTATAGGATTTAGCGATCATAATCATCAGTCAGCAGAGGTCAGAGCGTTTCTATTAAAGAGATTGCATGCCATTTTGCCGGATCACAACCTGACCATAGATAATAGCACCGGCGGTTTTCCGGTAATATTAAATGAAAGAAAAGAAATGGATATTCCGGTTTCATTTACACATCACCATCACTTTATCGCTTATTCCTTTTTATCAGGCGATTCTTATTAAGTAGCACCCGTGTTATAAAACAGGGAGTCCCTGCAGGAAATTGAAAAAGAAACACCAATAGTAGCAACCAAAATGTTTCAACTGTTTTTATAGTCTTTTGAAGAATCTATTCCGCTACGACTCCTCTATGAAAAACAAACTGGCTGGCTTTTCAGCTTGCCCGGCGAGGCTACTGAAACATATATGCAGACCAGTCTGTTATTTTCAATATGAATAGCCATAGGCGAAAATAATTCATTACCAGAAAGGCTTTTGTAAAAATTGATGTCCGCTTATGTTTGTATTTATTTATAGTTGAGTGCGAAAACGTCACAATTCTGCCACCTCTGTGTTTTTTATAAGAGGAAATTAAAGTCAGGTAGATTCCAGCCAGATCCACGAAAAGCGAGACATGCCTGGGTTGGAAATAATAATAATTTATAATGGTATGATTTTTATAAAATTTAACAACACAATACCTATGCAAGAACTTGTCTTTAAAAAAAGAATATTAATACATGAATAGATGTTTTCTTATGATGTGTATTATTTTATTTCAGTGGAGGGGTAGTTTTGCACAAATACCAAAACCATATAACCATTATGATGTAACATTTGGTAAGCACAATAAAAAATTACCAGAGGAAGCGAGTAATATAGTTCGGATTTTCCTGGATAAGGATGGTAATTATTACCCCGAAATGTATATAAATGACAGAGACTTGCGCAAATGCCATAATTCGCTTGCAGAGTGGTATGCCGAAAACGTAGATGAATTTGGCGAATTATGTGTTATCAATAATATAGCTACAGGGACTTTTGAAGAAAAACTAATAAAGCTAAATGATGCATTGGCTTTAAAAATAGCAAATAATATTAATGCCAGGAATGAAAACAGCTATCTTGTAAATGTATCTATACACGGATTCTCGAAAAAGGCTTACGGAGTCCGGATAATGAACCGCCTGGCTTCCGGCGACAATAAGAAACTGGAAGCAGCTTTATCTCAAAAAGCTAAAGGGAAATTATTTTTTGTAGAAGTGTATTGGGATGCGAAATATATTGGTATGCTTCAAGGATCTATACTAGCTAAGTGGTCTTATATATTCAGAGATGCAGCAATGCCTAATGCTATGAATGTAGGTCTGAGCTTGCGTAAAGTAATTTCAAATATTGCAAATCAGCATATTAACATTATTACTCATAGTTTGGGGGCAAGGGTGGCGTGCGAATTATTGTTTAATGCCGAAGACAGCAATATTGCACGGCAACATTCAATTCCTACCCCACAGCAGGCTCATATAAAGCTATGTATGATAGCCCCCGCCATTTGCACCGGATTGTTTAAGAATTACTGGCAAAGAATACCGGAGGTCACAAAACCGGTGAATGACAACTACTCTATATCCGTGGTGTATAATACCAATGATATTGCCTTAAACAAAAGTATGCCGTTTTTGTTTTTCCATATAGGCAACAAGACAGCAGATGATGTTGCATGCACCTCTTTAGGGTGCGATTATAAAAATGATCTTGCCAAACTGAAAGACAGTATGAATAACAAGTTGCGCACATTTAACCTGTCTGGTAAACATGGGACGCCGCGGATTGGGCATTATTTGAATCATTGCTATATCAGGAATAAAGCACCATTTGCAGATGTTGTTGAGTACCTGAATGAGTAAATGGGTACTCTGAAGTCTGCTGGCATAATAATTAGGAGAAAAGTGATAAGAGAGATTAACAATGAATTATTATGCTGATAAAAAATATTCTGATACTGATAATATTATTTCCCTGCAATTTATATGCGCAGGATGACTCTTCTTTAACCCAAAAGGAGCCTATACTCCTTACAAAAGAAGCAGGAAAGGAAAAACCTGCCGGTAAAATATATCATATTAATCCTGCCATAGACTGGTCTGTAAGCATTGCAGCAGGAGGATGGTCTGTATATTCAATGACCAGGATATATAACAAACCACCAGCTTCAGAGCAGGAAATTATAAACTTAAACAAAAACAATGTTCCTTCATACGACCGGGGGGAAGCGGGAGTATATAACAGGACAATGGATAAGAATAGCTATTATCCTTTTTACGGCGTAATGCCCCTTCCGCTTCTTCTTCTTCTGGATAAGAAAATAGCCAAAGATAAGGGTGATATAGGATTGTTATACCTTGAATCGTTTGCTTTTGAGGGATTGTTTTATACAACCTCGCTATGGTTAGTGGACAGATACCGGCCTGAAGCTTACAATACCAATCTGCCACTAAGTACCCGTACGAATGGCAATTTACGCAACTCATTTTTTGCGGGCCATGTTGCAGTAATGGCCAACTCAACTTTTTTTATTTCCAAAATATATGATGATTATCATCCTCATTCAAATTTCAAATGGGTACTCTATGGTGTGTCTGCCGCAGCTACTTTGGGTATGTCTTATATGCGGCTGGAAGCCGGCCAACATTTCCCTTCTGATATAATAACAGGCATTGTCGTTGGCACTGCTTGCGGATTGCTTACGCCCCAGCTACATAAAAAAAGGGACTTTAAAGAACAGAAATGGAGCATGTTGCCTTCCTTTGATAACGGAACAGGCGGGTTTGCTTTTGTTTATAGGTTTTGATCCGTTTGTTTGCAGTCTTCAAATAAATAAACCCGGATTTTGCAGTCAAATCAAACGTGTAGCTTAGAAATATGACCAGATAAAAGGATTTTCAGAATGTCCCGGCTCCTCCTTTTCCAACTGCATAGCAGTTGGATTTTGAATAGCAAAAGTCAATACTGGCAATGGTTTCATCTGACGAAAACTTAAAAAAAGTTATCTACTGCAAAATCTGGGTTTAAAAACAATATCCGCCAACATACCCAGCTTTGCTTTGCAAAATTACTTTTAGCAAAATCTTCAGCATTAACCTTTTAGCTGAATATTGCGGGGCATATAAAGCGCCATAATACAGGGTAACACTATCGCCGGTAAAAAACACCTTTTGCTTAGAATAATTTTTTATTTCTTCTTCCCCCAATAGACAATTATTATTTTGAGAATCTATTTCTTTACGGCTGCTCTACGGCGAAGTTTTTAAAACGACAAAACCCGTGACTGACGTGGGTTTTGAAAGCTATTTGCGGACAGGATTCGGTAGTTACAATATCCTTATCAGATAAGAATGGTAGAATGGAATACTAAATTAGCAATTTATTTGACGGATAATTTTTAAAAACCATTTCACTGAATAGGTTTAACATTTGCGGCTTCAGAATTTTTGTAGATATCAGCATCAGTAAAGAAACTTCTGACCATATACTGATAAGATGATCCGAACTGCACATTTTTATCAATAAAACCGGCGGTTGTAACCATTTGTGAAACCGGAATAAAGGTCTTTTCGTCGTACTCTTTTCTGAAAATGATATAACCCTGAATGTTTTTTGAACTGTTACTCCATGTAAGATGAACCGCCGAGTCCGTCTTGTTAAAATCAGCGAGTATATTTTCGGCTGCTTTTAATGCGCTTGTATCCGGCTCAATGTAAATAGCCCTTGTATTAGAGGCTTTTGACTGATTATTTGCGTCATCTTTGGCCTTCACCTGGTAATAATAGGTCTTGCCACCAATCACATTGTCACTATATGTTTGCTCTTTTACAAGATTAGCATTTATCTTCCGGAAAGTACCTTTTCCAGAGTCTTCCGATTTATAGATGTCATACCCAATCACATCGTTATCAGATGGTTTTTGCCAGTCGAGAATAACAGATTTATCGGCATATTTGATCTCATTAATATAGGGTGCATGTGGTGCTAAGGTATCAGGCAGATGAACAACGATTGTATCGGAATTTGAACTTTCATTATAATATTTATCAACAGCCTTCAGATAATAAACAAATTCATTTTTGGCTACTCCGGGTAGTGTGTCAGTAAAACTGTTCTCCTTTATAGGCGCTTTGCTAATGAGGTTGAAATACGATTTATCATTTTTTACGCTTGCCCGGTACAGAAAATAGCCCAGCATATCGCCCTCCGGATTTTTATTCCAGGTAAGTTTTACAATCCCCGGAGTTAAAATACCCTTTAGACCTTTGGGCTTTTCCGGAGGCGTCACATCCGGAAAGAAAACCTTGTAAGTATGCGTTTTTGCAATATTCCCGGCTTCGTCTATACTTTCTATGTAATAGGCATAATCGGTGCCTTCAGGTGGTTTTTTATCTGAATAAGAAGTTGCGTTAACAGGTAACAATGTTGTATTAATTTTTTTAAAAACGGTATCAATAGTTGAACTTCGATATATATTGTACCCAATACAATCTTTGTCTGTAACAGGTTGCCAGTTCAATACTGCATCTTTATCTTTCTTTTCGGCTTTTACTTTACTTACTTCGTGTGGCGGGATCATATCGCGAACCTGTACTTCCAACTCCTTCGACAATGCCGACTCATTATTCATAATATCAAGGCCGGCAACCTGGTAATATACGTTACTTCCCGGCAATCTTGCGGTGTCGAGATATTTATACTTGTCTGAATTATCTTTCACAGTTTCACCCGTCATTTTTGCTAATAATATGGGCTGACTGGTGACAGGTACAGGCATATCAGTTAAGCTTTTTTTTCTGTATAACCTGTAAGCATAAAATTGCGGTTGTTTATTCCAGTTCAGGTACACATAATCCTTTCTCTGTTTAGCAGAAAGGTCTGGTATAACAGGCAAATAATTAAGTGCAACGGTAAACGAAGCTGACACAGCTAATTCTTTATCGGCCTGTTTTGCATCGGTAATGCGGTACTGGTAAGTTACACTATTTTGTGCATCCTGGTCTTCAAAATAACAGCCTGCATATTTCGCAAAAGCATTATCAGTAACTATCATGAGGCCGGCTATAGCCAGGTAATTATTTTCATCCATTGCATTCGTTCCCTGTTTATGATTCATGAATCCCTGGTAGGTTTTATAAGCCTCATCCCCGGTTTGTGCAGATGATTTAAGTTGCTCAACTGTGATCACCGGAGTCTTCATTATTTCAACCTTGTTTATTTTTTCCCAATTACCCCCTGATGCCTTCCTGAAGACATTAATAGAATAAGGAGAAATAACCGCAGATTCAAACATAAACTTCACCTGCACAACCGGATTGGTTCCCGTTACCGGTTTTTTGCAACCAATAACTAATCTGGCATTCTGTGCATGAAGTACAATACCTGATATAAAAAAGAAAAGAAAAATAATTACGTGTTTCATTTTTATGGCTTTATTTTAGAAGCAATTATCAAAGATGATACCGCCATTTTTAATGCCGGCACTTAAACTGAAATCTTTCAATGGCGTTTCTATGGTGATTCCAGCACTAACACATGTGGGCTGCGGGAACATTACCTGCGCAACAAGCGACAAGCCAATACTTCCGTGCAAATGGCAACCTGCTACATCAACTTTGCCATAAAGTGTACCGCTGCCTGTAAACTGGAACGGGCTATAAATTACATTGGCATCGAATTGTATACCAGAAATTATATCAATAGAAGGATCGCAGATGAAAAAATCGTAGTCCTTGTGAATGGTAATCAAAGAAAAGTCTCCAAACAATCGTGCTCCCTGATTGTTGAGATCAACTCCAAAATTATTCATCCCAAAGCTGCTGTTGCCAAATAACTGACCGAACGAAGCGTTTCCCCAAAAGTGATAACTCTCCGGGGTAATATCAAAACCCGCATCCGCTGACGCGGTAACGGCATCCATAAAATTCGCACTTACAGCAAAATTACCGTTCATGTCTTTTTTTTGCCAATCGAAATTCAGCGTACAGCTTTCAGCCTTAATCATTCCCGCCTTATCCACACCGTTTGACATCAGGTCGCCACTTCCCCTAAAGCATATGCTGCCAAGACCGCTATTTGTAGTCAGTACCTCAAAGCTTACCTGGCCCCAGAACAAGACACCCTCATCCGGTTGTGTTTTTAATTTAGTTAACGCATATATTCCCAGGAAAGAACCATCATCAGGCACATAATCGCCCTGATCTATGTTGTTGCCACCTGCATGCTTCATTTTATAATATACCCTGCCCGTGAAACCATAGATAACAACACCCAGTACACCTGTGGGCACTTCTGCAACATTATCTGCGCCAGCCTCAATAAACCAGTAGTGGAAACCCTCTGGTGCTTTGGCGACTATCATTTTGGCATGTACATCGAATTTGGCAGGTTGTGTCATTGAAATGTCGCTCACATATTTGAAACCCTTACCCGTATTGTCATCGAAATAAGTGAATTTTCCGTTCACATCACAAACACTCTTATTAGGGCATATACCGGAAATATATGAGGAGCCTATTGATACCGATTTCGATTGCCCTTCACCCTTATTTGATGCATCTGGAAATGCAACCGCGGTGGTGAAATTGGGCGCACCTTCGGTGCTGCTGGCAAGATTGTCAGCAAGCACTAACATACCGCTAAGTGACAGTTTATAACCGCTGGTTGTATGACTTAGCTGCATACTGAAAGGTGTAAATTCAAAGTCATTGTATTTGCTACCCTGAGGCTGGTTAACAAATGAATTATCACCCATCATGCCAACATCACCATTTCCCCTAACGTAAAAATCCGGCGTTTCGATATTTTTTATCAGGTATCCTATTTTAAAACTTTTCGTGTTGTATAACGTTAGTGTGCCATTCATAATAATCCGGTCGTTTTTAAGGGTGCCCGAATTCGGCCTGAAATCACAAACATCTCCTGTTTTTACATCCTGGTAGACCATTGTAGTTGTACCAGACGCAATAGATACCGCAGCGTCACCCTGCAATCCGTTTTCATCTGCTGTTATTTGGATGCTGCCTTTTTGGTTTACAAAGGGGACATTGATATTGCCATCAATATTCAATCCTACTAATTTCGATTTCTGTATTGAAATTTTTGATTTATTCAGCGCAACCAGGAAATCACTTAAAAAATAAGAACTGTTTAAGTCAGATGCGCCATTACAGGCAACACCTTCTAACACCTTAAAATATGCGTTTTTATAGTTTAATGCAATAGGTTTACCCATTGTAGTCAATACAATATCAAGAGAAGGTATGGAGATAAAGCTGGAAGCATTTCCATTCAGGTCAACTTTTGCAGCATCAAATGACGCTGTTATAGCTTTATCGTTCGTAAGTATAACAGTATGTTTATCTACAGGAACAGTAAAGACAAGGTCTTTCTGATTTGTAAAATTGATAATCAGGTTTTCTTCTTCCTTGTTACCCTGCAGGTCACAATAGCCATCAAAACTAAAATGTACCATCGGTTTCTTTTTCCTTAATTCAGTAGTTAAAGTTGGAACAAGCTTTATGGTAATTCCCTTCGGTTTTAATAAAGGGATAACACCTGCTTCGCTCGTAACCTTGAATAAAGGGTTGAACTGCGCTTTACCAAATAAATCAGTATAGTCAAATTTTGCTGTTATTTTCTGTGTGTAAAGTGCATACTGCTGTACATTAAGACTGCCCACAAATAAGAATTCTGTTTGCCAGTTAAAAGTGCCTGTTATTTGCACACCATGAGCATCATTTTTGCCATCCTCAATAAAATGCCGTCTTTTAGCATCATAATGACTTTTAATAGATGGGATGAATTTTAGAAGTTCCACATCAAACCAAACTGCACCGTTAACATTCCCGGCATTCTCAAAGTTTATTTTTGACTTAAAAATTTTGTCTGTAATTTCTCCACTGACGGCTTGCCACAGGTTTAACTCCCAGGTGGTATCCTTGGCCTTGTCTGCAAATTGCGTCGGGTCTTTAAGCTTGCCTATAATTGGTTTTGCACTAAATGGTTGTATTACAAGGTTATCAAAACTAATGGGAACCTCTTTTCCTCCGTCATACAAATTAATAACACCATTGCCGACAAACGTGAAGCCTCCTTTATCAGTTATAGAAGTCACAGTAACAGGATAGCCACACAGGTTAAACTCCTTCACTACAGCTTTACTTTCAGATATATTCGATTTTACAGTAAACGTTCTAAAATCGCTTATGTAGGTTTTATCAGCAACCGTCAATTTTACATACCAAACAAAAGTTTTCCCATCGGGATTACCTCCTGTATAGTTGAACATAGCTTTTTTATTAGGTTCATTTGTCGAGTTCACCCTGGTGTTGTCCTGGATAGCGTCATGAACAGTTTGTCCGGATTTTAATTCTACCATTATTACATCTTCATAAAAACTTTTGTTGGCCGGGTTGGAATAATCCCATTTAAAATAAAACTTATTGGCGTCTATCCCGGCAATTGACGGCATAGCAGCACCATCGGCCGGGTAACTTAATGTAATGACCGGAGCCTGGGCCTCCCCGTTGACTGTAAATGTTCTGAAGTCACTTTTGTATGTTTTTTCCCCATCATTTAATGTCACATACCAGGCAAATGTTTTACCATCAGGATTCCCGCCAGTATAATTGAACATAGTTTTTTTGAATGGTTCATTGGTCGTATTTACCCTGCTGTTTTGCAGGAAGGCGGTTTTTGCATCCTGCCCTGGTTTTACCTCTACCATTATTACGTCTTCATAGGTGAAACTTTGTTTGCCAGGATTTGCATAATCCCATTTAAAATAAAACTTATTGGCCTCAATACCTGAAATTGACAGCATTTTAGCCCCATCAGCAGGGTAAATCAATGAAATGACCGGTGGCAGGAATTCCTGTTTTCCGAAAATAAAACCTCTTACTTCACTGGTGCCATTATTTTTATAGGCAGTACCCTTGGGGCCAACTATTGCTGTAACAGCCCATGCATATTTGCGTCCTTTTACTAATGTTGGTTGTGCCGGGCCATAAACAAATACATTTGACATCAGGGTTGTTTCAAAAAATGTAGGTGTAGTAGCGCTCTTATATGCATCGTTTATGTTTTTGGCAGGGTCCGGCATCTCTATGATACGCAACTTGTATTGTGTGCCTGGTTCTGCCCCCGAAGGGATAGTCCATGTAAAAATTAAGCTTTGAGGAAGTAGGACGTTTAATTCCTCGTCAGCCATTGGCTTAATAGGTATAGGAGGCTCCAGGTTAGCGACCTGAATATTGCGGCAGCCCAGAGGCGCATCACCGGAAAGAGGCGCATTTGTAGTATAGTCATAAGCCCTGATACAAATATCATAATTGCCCTCCGGCAACCCGTTTTTCTTAAAAACATCCGCCTGTGTTACGCCTTTATAAACATATTTAGTAGAAGTAAACAAATCACGTAACGTGTTGATATCTGCCTGGAAAATCTGGTTGGGTTGCAACGCAATTGGCTGCGTTGTTTTCGTGCCCGGTATTGTATTCAAACTAACGCCATTATCGCCAGTTACATTTACATGCAGGTAAATTGTCTGTGCACTTGATGTATTATTTTTCAATAACAAAATTACTTTTCCTGGTTGCTCTGCATAAGTACCAAATTGTGGGCTGTATGGAGGAATGATATTTAATGTTACACCAATGCTGTTTTGGGCATTTGTGTCAGCACTGCATAATAGAAAAGCAATGAAGCAAATGAAAAGTGAACGACTAAATTGATGAAACATAATTATATTTTTTAAAAGATTAAAGTATAGCCGACTTCACAGGTTTGCTCGGTAAATGCTGGGCTTGTCAAATATTTTTTATCAGGGATATTGCTGATCATATTCCAACGCAATGAAAACCGGTGGTGTTTATTCACATCATAGCCTGCACTTATTCCAAAATTCAAAATCGTTGCCCCCCCATATTGGTCGCTCCTGGTAAATGAGTTATTTGTTGCTAAATGCAGTTTATTATTTACCAGGTTTTTGTTTACTCCAAGCAGCAGTCCATAATTATTCACATCACCGGTATATAATGTGTTTTTAGTCTTATTAAGCCCTGCTGTGGCGGTTAAAGCAGATTTATTGAATGTAAGATTGTAATTGAGATACAAAACATTTGTTTTAATGTTATTGTAGGTACTTGTTTCTTTATTAAGGTCCACCAATGTTGAATAATTGTAGCTTATTACAGCGACATGAGTACATTCTTCTTTTGCTAAAATATATCGTGGCGAAAAAGAAAGGTTATGTGTCGTTTGCGCCAGCAGATATTTATTATTTACACTTACAATTTGGGGAGTGGCATTTGCGGAAAAGTTCACATAGTTTGCGTCCAGACCTAATTGCGAGGTAATATCACAGGAAAGATTTGCCATTCCTATTATCCGGGAAGTAATTGCCGCCTTTTGTTTCCTTAAGTTGTCATGTTGAAAACCGATACTTCCACTAAACCGCAGGCGGTTTTTTAATGCATTAAAAGCAGGGGAAAGGCAATAGCTTTCCACATCATTGTTGAAAAAGTAAGCGCCCATACTTTGAAATTCAGGATCAATATGTTTAAAAGTGGCCTTTACCGAGTAGTTTTTTGCCCTATACCCTATACTGGCCGAATAGGCCGCATTAAACTGGCTGGAAACATTAACCGGAATGATACTGCTTGTGTAACTATTCATCGTTTTGATGTCATCTGTAACCGCAATTACTGAGCCGATGTTATAAGTATAAACACTAAGGCCGGCATCCATTTCAATAAAAAACTTCTTATAAACAGTATAAATTGCCCTGAATCCAAAAACTGCATTGGCTGCTGGCGTAATGGTTCTGAGTGTGTCGGGTATTTCTTTCCTGACAGTGCTGCTGTCATCTCTGGCATTGAGGAAACTAAACTCTGCAAAATTCTTTTCTGTTCCGTAACCCAATTTCAACGCATATCCTTTGCGGGAGAAAGAATAGGGCTGCACGGTTCCTCTGTTTGTATCAAGAGCTGTAGCTCTGTTCAGACGGCCGTACATAAATCCGAAACGAAATTTACCTGGATTTAACTCAGCACCTACTCCTAACATCGTATATCCCGCGAGCGTATAAGGAGAGAAAACAATGTTTCTATAACCAACATGCACGGTAATCCATTTATAGGTAGGGCTCATCCCAAATTGATTAAACGGCTGGCTGACGCTTCTGTCCTGCTCGCTGATTGTTGCTGAAAGTGGAATTGCCAAGCCATAAAAATTAACAAGTGCATTACCATTAATAAAATAAGAAAATGGAGTCCTTCTTGCAGCGATACCATTCATTGAATAACCAATCCCTCGCAGATCAACGGAGCCGGAAATAGTTACCGGCTTATCTCTTATGCTTTTCTCTATATCCTGCGCCATTAGGTTATTACCTGAACAGGCTATAATACAGCATAGTATCAGTTGCTTCAACAAGGTATTACGACAATATGTAGCTGGTCCTGCCATTATATTTTTTGTGTAATTACATTTTTATCATTCACTATCCTGATAGAGTAGTTTTTTGTCGCGTATTGAATCCGTGAAATAAAATTCGTCCCCTTTATCAATTCAAACTTTTCGAGTACCTCTCCACTGTAATTAAGAATGAAGGCGACAGGTAAAGACTTCTCGTTTATTGATTCAATATTTATGACCAATTTTTCATTATCCAAATCCAACCTTATACAACCCACTGGTTTAATATTTTTCATTGTAAACATACATTAGCGCTTAACTTCTAAAAAGATGCATTTAGCATTTGGTGGCCGCGGTTTAGTAAGTGGTAACAAATAGTTGGAAATTAGGCTATACTTTCGGGCTATATTCTGAAAAATTGAAACACAAGGGGACATTTGATACACTCATAGATGCAACGAAGACGTTATATACGTTTTGGCTTGCTTTTATTATGACAGTGTTCTGTTCCATAACACAAAATGCACCAGCGCAGGAAATCAAACTTTCAAAGGACACCAGATTTAATAACTATAACACTAAAAATAATTTTGTCAGTGTTTACTTTAAATGTGTTATCCGTTCTAAAAAAGGGTACATATGGGTGGCTGGAAACGGTCTATACCGCTTTGACGGGAAAAAGTATGTTTATTATAAGGCATTTGAAAATGAACATCACCAACTTAAAGAGGTTTATGTTACGGATATTCTTGAGGACCGGCAGGGTAGAATCTGGTTATCAGGCGGAAGTTTAAGCTATTATGATGAACAGCAGGACAGGTTCAGAAATATCGACATTGATACTACGAATAAAATAAATGTTGCTTTTGGTTTGTGCGCCACCGGGGATAAATTATGGTTTACAAGTAATACCGGACTCTACAATATAGATGTGGCTACATTAAAACCCAAAAGTACATCATTAAAGAGCAATCCGGATTATCCGTATAATTCCGCTATCGACAGTAATACTATTATTCATTCCGGATACTCCACCCATTATTATGTTTATCACATCGATAAGGATAAATACGATTCTGTGTTTATTTCGAAAACAGCGAAAATATTTGTATCCAGCGTGATAAAAGCCGGAGGTAAATTATGGTTCGGAACATCTGATGGCCTGTGGTGTGCAGATAATATTACTGATGAACCGAAACAAATTAAGTCAACTGAAAGACTGGGAATTTACAAATTGATAACTGTACCTGCAATAACAGGTGATTCCCTACTGTTGATAGGAACAGACAAAAATGGGTTACTCGTTTACAATATCAGGCAAGAGAAAATAGAATTTTCCTTTACTCATGACGCAAATAATCCTTACAGCCTTCCGGGAAATGAAGTATTAGGAATGTTTGCTGACAGGAATAACATTCTTTGGATATGTACCAACAACGGCCTTTGCTCTATTGATGGCACAAATCAATTTTATAAAGAAAGACTGCTGCCTGATCAAAATCCCACCAAGCTTGTCCAGGATAAATACGATAGGAATATTGTATGGTTGTCTATCCATCAGAAGGGCATATTAAAAATTGACTGGAGCCGGAAATGTGTGGTTGGTTTTTATCCTTTGAGCAAAATTGCCGGGCATGATGAACTTGGAGAGGGCATTTATGATATGTTGCAGATAGATAAACATAGGTGGCTTTTTCTCGGACAGCCATGTTTGGTATTATGGAACAGTAATATAGGGACGGGACGGGTCCTTAGTGATTTTCCACTTGCAAAAACTCACCGTGGTTTACGCCTGAGATTTATTATTCCATACAATAAAGATTCCTGTTTTATTACCGGCAACAACGGACTATTCCTGTTCCACATTCCCGCCGGAAAAATTGATACCGCCATAGTGCGCCATAACATGAACACCTATAGTGACTGCGATTTGATGAGCGGGGTGTACGATAACAAACGTACCCTATGGATCGCCTCAAGGAATGGGTTAGTAAGCTATAACATTCTTACTGGAAAAAGAAAAACCTACATGGTTAATGAAGGCATTACCCTCAGTAATTATTTGACTGATGCTGCTGTAACCAAAGCTGGTAAAATAATTTTTGTTTCAGGTGCCGGAATAGGCGTTTTGGATACCCTTACTGAGAAAATTTCTTTTTTTGAGAAGTTTAAAAATACAAAACTCTGGGGTGGTGCAATAAGCATTGTAGATAGTATTGCCTGGATCAGTTCAACACCAGGGATTATGCACCTGAATCTGAACACATGGGCTCCGGATTTTACCACGCCCTCAAGTGAAGGAGATAACTTTTCGAATTTTGCTTTTGGAAAAGTAAACGATGAATTCGTCTGGCTGACCAGGAACCGGTATATTTATTTTAAGCCTTCACTATTGGCAAAAGAGGCTTTGCCTCTACAAACTATTATCGAGAAGGTAATTATCAATAAAAAACCATGGTATTACCCCACTGGAAGCTTAACCACGTTATTGAAATATGAACAAAATAGCATCAACTTTTATTTTACTGCATTTGAATTTAATAATCCGAATGGAATCCAATTCAGATATAAATTAGAGGGGCTGGATAAAGACTGGAATTTCTCGGAAGGGCAGAGGGAAGCCAACTATATTCATATACCTCCCGGCAAATATACGTTTGTGGTGGAGTCTGGCAATAAAGATGATGTATGGAACACAACGCCTGCGACATTATCTTTTGAGATCATTCCGCCTTATTGGCAAACTTGGTGGTTCAGGTTGACGATTGTTTTTAGTTTTATAGGATTAGTAGTTGGAATTGCGGCAATAAGGATCCGGATCATTAAAAAAAGAGAATTTGAAAAAACAGAAGCCAATAAGGTTATTGCGGAAATGGAATTAAAAGCATTACGCAGCCAGATGAATCCGCACTTTATATTCAATTCGCTTAACTCAATTCAAAAATTCATTTGGGAAAACAAACAGGAGGATGCATCAGAATACCTGATAAAATTCTCCAGGCTGATACGACAGATCCTTGATAACTCTATGAGCAAACTGATTACACTGGAGCAGGAATTAACCACACTATCATTGTATATTGAGCTGGAGCATCGAAGAAGCAATAATAAATTTGATTACCGGATAAATGTAGGCGATGATTTGGACACTGCGCACATACTCGTACCTTCATTGATTTTGCAGCCATATGTTGAGAACGCCATATGGCATGGATTGCTCCATAAAGACGGAAGAGGAACGCTGGAAGTTAGTATCTTACATAACCGTGAACTTAAAGAAATACAATACATCATTGAGGATAATGGCATAGGAAGAAAAAAATCTTTGGAGTTAAGAACGAAAAAAACTCCTTCATATGGGACGCAGATAACGGAACAACGGCTTGCTATACCTGATTCGTGTGGTCGGTATTCAAGGGTAAAAGTTGAGGATAAATATGATGAATTTGGGATTGCAAAGGGTACAAGAATAGTTATCAACATTCCAATTACTGATTTTATAAAAATATGATATGCTTACATGCCTGATCATTGACGATGAACAACCCTGTGTTGAAACATTAGAAATAATGTTGAAAAAAAAATTCCATTCCCAGGTAAACGTGCTTTCTACTACTACCCAACCGAAGGAAGCCGCTGAACTAATACATACGCATCAGCCAGACCTTATTTTCCTTGATGTGGAAATGCCGCACATTACGGGAATAGAATTATTGCGGTCTCTGGAAAATATTAATTTCCAGGTGATCTTTACTACTGCACATCAGCAATATGCTTTGGAGGCCATCAAATTAAATGCGATTGATTATTTACTAAAACCAATAAGCCTTGATGAACTGTCTGTGGCAATCAATAAGTGTATTACAAGGAAGCAACAGCATGGAAGTGACCTGGTCAATGCTTTTCTGCAACAAATAAAACCCGGAAACTTGTCGGTAAAACGTATTTCAATACCTTCAAACGATACAACGCAATTCGTACCCATCAATGAAATAATACGTATAGAGTCGCAAAGCAATTATAGTGTCATTTATTTTACCTCGCGCCCAAAATTACTGGTAGCAAAAACCCTTAAGGAATTTGAAGACCAGCTTTTGCCTTTTGATTTTTTAAGGGTTCATAATTCTCACCTGATAAACATGGAACATGTGATTGGATATAAAAATGTTGATGGCGGATATGTGATCATGAACGGGAATGAAGTAATAGAAATATCTCGCAGGAAAAAACAGGAGGTATTGCAAAGACTCCATGCGTTATAGATAAGATAGTAGCCTATGAACCAAAATTTTGTAGTTGAGTAATATATACTAATTCATCCCATACTTGTCTATAAAATGAAGAAAATGAACTTGAAAAACCGCCACCTCGTTTGCACTAAAAAGCGAAACCCGCGATGGGCGCGGGCTTTGAGACGTATTTGCGGACCGGACGGGACTCGAACCCGCGACCTCCGCCGTGACAGGGCGGCATTCTAACCAACTGAACTACCGATCCATTAATTTAAGAACTCTTTTTATTTTCTGAACCCGTCACGGTTCAGCCAGACATCAGTCGGGAGATTTTTAGTTTACCCAAAGCCTCCTTTTTTTCTGTTCGGGCTGCAAATATAGCGTCTATTTTCTGAAATCTCCAAAGTTCTTTTTTAAGCCCGATTGATTTATTTTTTTACATTTGTTGAACATGCAAAGCACTACCGGAAAAATATCATACCTGGAAGGAATACGGGGTTTAGCCGCTCTTTTGGTGCTTTTTCATCATTTCGGGCTGGCATTTTATTCTGCGTATTTTACTCATAATTTAGACGCATCACATCTTAATGGGTTGGAAGTCCATTATGGGCAAAGCCTTTTTAGTGTATTTTCCAACGGCAATTTTTGTGTATATGTATTTTTTGTGCTTAGTGGCTTTGTATTGAGCAGGAAGTATTTTCAAACAAATGCCTTCAGCGCCCTTATCTCCGGTGCCCAACGCAGGTTTATTCGTCTTTACATACCCATAGCGGTTACTGTCATCCTTGCCTTTATTTTAATGCAGTCCGGCCTTTTTTATAATGTCCCGGCAAGCTCCATCACACATTCAGAATGGTGGCTTGGCAGTATGTGGACTTTCCCTGATGCTGTCAGTAAATTGTTTTCCACCCTCATTTATGGAACCATGTTTATGGGAGATAGTTCCTTTGATACCACATTGTCCAGTATGTCTATTGAGTTTTATGGTTCACTGCTGGTTTTTGCTTTCCTGGCCTTAACGCATAATACCAGGAATAAGTTCAGCATGTTGATATTGCTATTTTTATATTGTGCCGTTACCGCGCATCTGAATTCCACATCATTTATTTTTGGCATCAGTTTAAATTATATCGAACAACAACGCCATGTCGCTTTGAATAAATCAATTAGTAATATACTTTCAGTTGTATTGCTTTTCGTTGCATTGATATTGGGTTCATTCCCTACCAATGGCTTGATTGACGGTACTTTCTACGAGCATATGTCTGGTGAAATACTGGCTTATAGTGGCTGGTTTCATATAATAGGCGCATTCTTTTTAGTGTCTTCCTTCGTCCTGTCGCCTATATTACAGCGTCTTATCAGCCTGCGTGTTTTCAGATTTTTAGGCTATATATCTTTTGCGTTGTATTTATTGCATCCATTGATAATTGGTTCTTTCAGTTGCTATGTCTTTCTGAAATTGTCTGAAAGTATGGCATATAATAGTGCTGTAGCAGTAGTGTTTTTATTGACGATAGCAATATGTTTACCTCTGTCATGGCTGATGACAAAGTATATTGATGTACCTGGTACAGCATTTTCAAAATACGTTTATGAGCGTTTTGCAAAAGCAGCATCCATCCCGGTAAATAAATAGTATTGTACAATTTTGCATGATTCACATATGAATTTTGAATTTGAGGTGGATTACTTTTGACTGTTATTATCGTTACTTTTGTAGTCCCAAATTTTATTTATGCAATTTCTGGATTTTGAAAAGCCGCTTGAAGAACTGTATTCGCAGATAAATAAATTAAAGGATATTTCTGCTAAAAACAATAAGGTGGACGTGACTAATAGCCTGCGCGAACTGGAAACCACATTCGAAACAACCCGCACGAAGATATACCAAAACCTTACTCCCTGGCAGCGTGTGCAACTGAGCCGGCACCCCGAGCGGCCTTATACACTTTACTATATCCAGAAGATATTTACCAACTTCATAGAGTTATATGGCGACCGCCAGGTAAAAGATGATAAGGCTATGGTAGGTGGCATGGCAGAACTGGAAGGACAGCCGGTAATGGTAATAGGCCATCAGAAAGGGGTTAACACCAAAATGCGCCAGATGCGTAATTTCGGGATGGCTAACCCGGAAGGTTACCGCAAGGCCCTGAGGCTGATGAAGATTGCAGAAAAATTCAACCGGCCTGTTATTACTTTTATTGATACTCCCGGCGCATTTCCCGGACTTGAAGCAGAAGAGCGCGGACAGGCGGAAGCTATTGCCCGCAACCTTTTTGAAATGGTGAACATGAGGGTGCCGGTAATTTGCGTTATCATAGGTGAAGGCGCATCTGGCGGGGCTTTGGGCATAGGCGTTGGCGACAAAGTAGCCATGCTCGAAAATACCTGGTATTCTGTTATTTCTCCTGAGTCCTGCTCTTCCATTTTATGGCGTAGCTGGAATTTTAAAGAAAAAGCCGCGGAGCAACTGAAACTGACTTCGCAGGACATGAGCGGCTTCGGATTAGTGGATGACGTAATACCCGAACCCCTTGGCGGCGCACATTCCGACCACGATAGAATGGCTGAAACACTAAAATATTACCTCATAGATAATATAGCTGCATTAAGTAAGATTTCTCCTGACGACCGCATAAACCAACGGATAGAAAAATTGTCCAAAATGGGTTTTTATGATGAATTGGATAATGTCCCAATGGCTGAATTCCTCAATGAAAATGGCTCTAATTAATGGCTCTAATTAATGGCTCAATGGCTGAATTGCTTAATGGCTCAATTTTCCAACAGAACTAACGACTAATTACTATTTACTAACGACTAATTACTATCAACTTTATACTTCGATTTCACACTTTTGACTTTTGACTTTTGAATTAAAAAACATGTCTTATATACAACTTAAAGGTACTGGCGTAGCACTGGTTACGCCTTTTCAAATGAATGGGAAAGTTGACTTTCCCGCACTCGGAAAATTAGTGGACAATGTGATAAACGGCGGCGTTGATTTCCTCGTTGCATTGGGTACTACTGCCGAAACTCCCACACTTACCATTGACGAAAAAAAGGCTATACTTAAATCTGTCATTACCCATTGCAACGGGCGTGTACCGGTAGTTTGCGGCATTGGTGGTAATAATACAGAGGAAGTAATTCATCATCTCCACGACTTCGACCTAAAGGATGTGGCTGCCATACTCAGCGTTTCCCCTTATTATAATAAGCCTTCGCAGGAAGGCATTTACCAGCATTTCAAAGCTGTTGCAAAAGAAACCGATAAGCCCATTATTCTGTATAATGTGCCGGGTCGCACCGGGAGTAATATACTTCCTGCTACCGTGCTTCGACTCGCTGCCGATTGCCCTAATATCATTGCTGTTAAAGAAGCCAGCGGTAATATTGTGCAGTGCATGGAACTGCTGCAAAACATGCCCGAAGGCTTTGCCGTACTCTCCGGAGATGATAACCTCGTACTGGCACAAATGGCCATTGGCATGGATGGCGTTATCTCGGTAGCCGCCAATTGTTTTGCCAAAGACTTTACAGACATGGTAAACCTCGCAATGGTGAATAAGTTCGATAAAGCCCGTAAGATCCACTACAAACTGCTTACCGGCCTTGATCTGTTATTCGTTGATGGAAATCCTCCCGGTGTAAAGTATGTGCTCAGTCAGCAAGGCGTTTGCAACAATATCTTCCGCCTGCCCGTAGTACCTGTCAGCGATGCTACCGCTCACAAGATCAATACATTCCTCAAGGCGCTTTAAAATGCTTTTTATTTTATCGAAACCTGTAACTCCTTTCCTATTCCCAGAGTGACAATTTTGTATAAAGTATCCACTTGTATATCCGATTGCTCATTTTCTATCCTGGAAATGTAGTTGCGGGATGTTCCACTGTTTTGAGCAACCTGTGTTTGGGATAGCCCTGCATTTTCTCTTGCCGCTTTTAGAATAAGCCCGATATGCGGTCGTTCATATTTCTCTGTCAACTTACTTTTTTCATAAAGCACATCCGGATCCAGATCCAATGTTGATTCTTTTGTAATGCCTTTGAATACAAGTTTAATTTTTATTTTGGGCCAGCATAAAGTATGTTCCGGTGAAACAGAAACAGACCTGAATATTTTGGCATCATATAGCGGCGCATACATTTCTTCTTTGTTTTCTTTCCATTCTTCCATCAGGGGCTTAAAATCAATATCCCGAACTTCGCCATTATTCCATAGTGTTTTTATTATGAAATTGCGAATGGAAATCACTTTTACTATTCTTGGTAATCGTTTCATTTTAATTTTGTTTTTGGATTAAGTTTATAAAAAATATCCAGCAAGTCAATTTCATTTTCTTTTACATAAATACTGACAATTTGCCTTTAAATATCTTTCGTGTCTTTATTTCTATCAGGGCTTCATGGTCGCTATATATGGCATGTATATGAGGCGGCACATGGTCGTTTGGGTAAATATTGATCTTAATACTTTTAATTGTATCTATATTTGGCATACAGGTACTTTTAGGTAATTTAAACAGTACAAATATACGAAGGTATCTACTTAGATACGTTTATTTTTTTTACAGATAACTCAGCCACCACTTCCGGTGGTTTTGTTTTATATACATGAACCACCTGCACGGGAAGTACAGGATCACTACCGCCAGCAACCAAAATCCATATACCCAGGGCAGCGGATAGCCGGGATGGGCGAATACACTTACTCCTGCATTACCCTTAAAGAGATAACCCGCCAATATTGCCATGCCATGTACCAGGTATAGGTGCAGCACATAATAAAACAGCGGCACCCTGCCATATACCCTGAAGATATTCCCTGCAGCGCCGCTCATTTTTCCCAGTATAGGCAGTAGTGCGATGGCCGGGCCAAGGGTCATCAAAAGGTACAGCAGTGATGGCGGGTACTTGGTGCAGTTTATGAACGACAATACAGTGCGCCACCATGTTACCTGTGTATGCCAGGGCGACATATCGCCATATACATTTATAGCGCGCAGTATTACGAACCATACTATACAACTGACGCCAATATTATACAGGCTTTTATTTTTCAGGTGTTCCGGCAATTGAAATATCTTACCGAAACAATAACCCACGGCCATAACCCCTATCCACGGCACAAGCGGGTACATGATCATGATGGTATTCCCGTGGCCATAAGTGATAGGCCCCTGCACATGCAATACATCCCAAAACGTTGTCATTACTGCTGGATGTACATTATCTAATGCATTGTGGCCGAAAATCATGATCAAACCAATTCCCAATATCCACTCCCATGGCAGAAATATAAGCGCCGACAGCACCACCATGCTGCACCCTATGGCCCAGATAACCTGCAGGAACACCATGTGATAATTAATATCAAATGACCAGCCAAGGCGAACGAATGTAACCTCTAAAACTATCAGCCACACGCCCCTTGTAAATAACCGCCAGGCCGCTTCTTTCTTGGAAGCTATTTTCCCAAGCGACAGGAATGCGCTCGTGCCCGACAGGAAAATAAATACCGGCGCGCAAAAATGCGTGATCCATCTTGTGAAAAACATTATGCTACTTGCGTGTTGCAGGTCGGTAGGATCAAAATTGAAATCGCTGAAGAAATCCCGCACATGGTCCAGCGCCATTACCACCATCACTATGCCGCGTAGTATATCTATAGAGTTTATCCGTTTGGTAGTTGTTAGCGGCGCTGTCATGCTCAAATTTAATGATTGTTTTCATATGTTGGTATTCATTGATAGGGTTGCTTACCAAAATAAAAAACTGTTTGTATGCGTTTTAAAGTCTTAAGCGGAATGTTGGGGGTTTCCTGCTACAATCTCTTTACTGGTCGAAGTGGGACGCTTAGTCTGTTATTGTCAAATACCTGCTTTCTTTTCACTTTTAATTTATTCCAAAATTGATATTTTTTCCATTTTTCGGAAATATCATCCGCCATTCGGAATTGTTGATGCTGTGCCAATTTGTCAAGTAATTGGTTTTCAACCAATTAAAACTTTGGCACAACAATGGATATATACTATTCAAACAAACAAACATTCTTAACTAACTCAAAAACAAAAACAAAAACAAAATGAAAAACTTCTCAAAAGCAATCATCGCAGTAGCAGTAGTAGTACTCGGTTCTACTAATATCTCTTTCGCCCAGGCATCAGCAACAGCTTCATGCGCAGCAACCATCATTACTCCTATTTCCATCTCTAAAACAGTGGATATGAACTTTGGTAACATAGCAGTATCTGCTTCTACAAGCGGTACCGTTGTATTGTCAACCTCCAGCTCACGCACAACCGGCGGTGCAGGTGGTGTAACACTTCCTTCTACCAATGGTACTGTAACTTCAGCTGAGTTTACCGTTTCCGGTGAAGCAAGCTATACTTACGCTATTACTTTGCCTTCAACCGCTACCCTTTCTGACGGTAGCAGCCATACAATGACAGTTGGTTCTTTCACCAGCAATCCTTCTTCTACCGGTACATTGAGCTCAGGCGGTACCCAGACTTTAAAGTTAGGTGCAACACTCAGCGTATCTGCAGCACAGGCAGCAGGAACTTATACCAACTCAACTGGTGTTCCGGTAACTGTTAACTATAACTAA
>CAISOH010000062.1 GCA_903887005.1 uncultured Bacteroidota bacterium
CAGAATATTGTAGCGCAGGAAATGAGCTGGAAATGAGCAACAAAGCGCAGGAAAAGCGCAAAAAAATCAGCTATTTTTTAAGCTATTTAATTGATTATCAGTTATAAACACATTTTAATCACCCTAAAAAAAAATTTCAGGATAAATTGCGCAAAAAAGACTTGTTTATTGATTTATTATAATATTAGTTCAGTGAGATTTTTATTGATGATGAGTAAAAGCCCAATGTCATTAACTTAAGCCCTAAAGGGGCAAAATATGAATAGCGATGGGCAACGCCCATCGGTTAAATGAAAAAAACACCGTTAAGCCCTGAAGGGGCGGAATACGTTAGCGATGGGCAACGCCCATCGGAACTTTGGGTTAAAGAAGTAAAAAGGTTAAAATGTTTTTGTAAATGGCAATAAAACTCAACAGGCAGGATAAAATATTCATCAGCATAATAGCGCTGGTGCATATTGTATTTTTTCTGTTGGCTTGTAGTTATAAGCGCATTTTTATGGGCGATTCGCCCGAATACATTTATGAGGCGCTCAACATTAAACAATATTTCTTTTTCTATAGTGGCAATCCGGCAATGCCTATAGTGCCTGAGTATATGACACAGCGGCAGCCACTTTATCCTTTGTTTCTCCTATGCGTATATCTGTTTACTGTAAACAATTGGGTAGTACTAATTCTGCAAAACGTACTTTCTATTGTTAATATTTATTATTGCAGGAAGGTATTTATAAGTATAGGTTACCAGGTAAAATATGACTGGCTGTTGTTATTATTTATTATTGCCTGTCCATCACAATTTATCAATGCAAATACCATAGCGCCCGATATATTATTGCAGACATTTACCTTGTTGTACTTCGGCAATTTCATTTATTTAGTCCAAAGGAAGGAGTTCAAATATGCTGTAGGGATGAGCCTTGCACTTGTTGCAGGTATGTTTGTAAAGCCTGTTCTATACCCGTTTGTCGTTGTTCATTTGTTCATCATTATTATTGTTGCTATTCAGCAAAAGATGAAATTGCAGCGCCCTGTGCTGATTGCTATAGTACCGCTTTGCGCAGTATTTATGTATTGCTATGGCAACTATCTCCGCACAGATAAATTCCATTTTACCAGCAATCAATCTTTCAATGCAATCTTTTATTATTACACATGGTTCAGCAGCAAAGAAGGTACTGACAGCGCCGGTAAGTTTTTATTAAAAGAGCGGCAAGCTATCAGTGAAATACCGGACTTTAAAGACAGATACGATTACAGCAATGCCCGCGGGATTGAATTGCTGAAACAAAACTTTGTCCCCTACATGGCATTTCATTTAAAGAATAGTGCACGAATGTTTATAGAACCGGGCAAGGCCGAGATGGATTTGTTCACAGGAAAGCTTACTTATGGCAGGCTATACCATAAAGAACAGACAGGCTTTTTTGCGACATTGAAAAGTAAAGGGTGGGATGGAATGGGAGCGTATATTCATAATAATCCTTCCCTGCCATTTGTTATGCTGGTGCTCTTGTTTAATTGTATCCGGCTGATAGGTTTGGTTGCTTTTTTCTTCCGAAGAAATATTCATTGGCTCCTTCGTGTGTTCACTTTTATACTTTTAGTTTACTTTGCAGTAGCTGCGGGGCCTATTGCCAATACCCGGTATTTTTTACCAGTCTCGCTTATTGCAATTGGTTGTGCTATGATGGGCTTTTTGGGGTTACTCAATAAAAGGGAAAACAAAATGGCAATAAGTTGATGGCTCCGGTGCAAAAATATATACCATTCTTTTCATCAGCCCTGCTGATGTGCATAGCGCTGTTTTTTATTTACCCGCATTATCAATACTACATAGACCCTGACGGCACGGCATATCTGACTATTTCCCAACGTTATGCAAACGGAGATTACCAGCATGCTATTAATGGATATTGGAGCCCATGGAGCTGCTGGCTTACTGCACTGATTATAAAAGCAGGGTTATCTGCTATTCCTGCATCAGTAATTATTAATGCATTTGGAGCAATTGGTTTCTTATTTATTTCACAATCACTTTTCCTGAAATTTAAGATTATCACCAGGCTGCAATGGCTGTTAAATAGTTCACTCGCCTTCTTTTTGTGTTACGCTGTTTTCTGGCAGTCTTTTGATGATCTGTGGGAGTGTTTCTTCCTGCTTGGCACATTGCGTCTAATGCTAATTGATGAGTATAAGAGCAAACCTGCATTATGGTTGTTATTCGGGATAACCGGAGCTCTTGCTTATTTTGCCAAAGCCTATTCCTTCCCTTTTTTCATTCTGAATACTATTTGCTGTGTATATTTCATTTGTAAAGACAACAAAACGCAATGGCTGAAAATATCTTTTGTATCAATAGCAAGTATGATGCTCTGTAGCTTGCCATGGATAATAGCACTTCACAGTAAATACGGGATCTGGACTACCTCCACATCAGGCTCACTGAATATGTCGTGGTATTTAGTGGGACACCCGCATTGGAAAGAAGGTATAGACCTGTTGATACCTCCAGCTTATAAAGATAGTCCTTACTATTGGGAAGACCCTTATTTTGCCAATGGAGATACTCCGCACTTCTGGAGTTCCTTTCATCTTTTTGGTTTGCAGCTATTACGGATAGGATATAATTTGTTGAAGTTCATAAAAAGCATGTTGCAGATTTCTGTTTTCTTTCCGGTGATTGTAATGGTATTGATAAAGTTTATTACAAATAAACAAGCAAGAGTTACTACGGCGCCAACATTTACGGTTGCATTGTCCTTCCTTTTATTTCCGCTTGGCTATATGCTTGTCAACTTTGAGTCCAGATATATATGGTATATGCTCCCTTTATGTATGCTTGCCGGTAGTCTGTTTATTCAAAACCATTTATCAGGAACAGGGAAGAATTATGTAAAGATATTGCCCTGGGTATTTGTTTTAAGTTTTCTTATTTATCCTGTATGGGGTATGATGTCTATGTTTAATGAAGGTGCAAATGAGTATAAAATTGCAGAACAGTTAAAACACATGAATATTCATGGTTCTTTTATCTGCATGGCAAAACCCGGTGCAGAAGTTCAACGGATAGAAAGGCTTGCTTACTTTTCAGGCAATCAATTTTACAGTCTTGCTAAATCAGTTGAAGCGCAAAAAGATTTGTTAGGAGAAATGAGGCGGTACCATGTTAATTATTACTTCGCGTATGGTGAGTCGGCAAAGGAATTTAGCTTCAACGATGAACAGGGAAAGCCATTTCCTGAACTAACTAATTATGGGATTAAAGGATTAAAAGTGTTTGTTGTGAATCCGTAATAGATGTGGATATTTTGAACTGATTTTCTTATCAGATCAATAATGATCACGGCATTTTATTATTTCAATGCTTTCATTTGATACCCTGTAAATAAGACGATGAGTTAAGGTAATTCTTCTACTCCAATAACCGGAAAAGTTTCCTTTTAGCGGCTCTGGTTTTCCAAGGCCTTTGAACGGATTATTCTGAATATCCTTAAGTAATAAAATTATTTTTTGCACGATGTCAATATCTTCAACTATCCATTCATTATATTCACTAAAAGCATCTGTAGTGAAAGTAATTTTTCTCATGCTTTTTTGTTATTGGAATAAGCTTCAAGTTCTTCCATTGTGAATGTTGTAAGATTATGACCTTGTTCCAGGTCCTTTTTCGACCGGCTCAACACTTCATAATATTTATGCTCTCTATCATCAAATGTAAGTGTCAGTTCTACATCATCCTTACCCTGGAACAGGGCCTTTATATGCTCCACTAAACCAGCATTTAATTCAGATAATTTAATTTTAATTATGGCATCCATAAGAAAATTCTTTCTGCAAAACTAGCATTTATATTATTAAATTAGCCAAGTTTATAAGTAAAACCAATACGCAACAATAGTTGGTACGAGGGTATAGATAATTAAAGTTTTTACTTTTCACCTTTTATCTTTTACTTTTTTAAAATACCTTTGCACCCAAATTTAAAAAACATTATCTCATGTCTTCAAACAAAATACACGAATTGTTAGGCGATAAAGCCGGGTATTACTTAGAGCATACGAGCCATACCATTGACAAATCTTCTCTCCATATCCCTTCACCCACACTTCTGGATGATGTATGGGCAAACTCAAATCGTAATATCCAGACATTACGCAGTATTAGTGCAATAAGGGATCATGGCCGCCTTGCCGGTACCGGTTATGTATCCATTCTTCCTGTTGACCAGGGTATAGAGCATAGCGCAGGCGCCTCCTTCGCTCCGAATCCTGTTTATTTTGATCCTGAAAACATAGTGAAGCTGGCAATAGAAGGCGGCTGTAATGCCGTTGCTTCTACTTATGGCGTACTTGGCGCTGTAGCCCGCAAATACGCGCACAAAATCCCTTTCATTGTAAAGGTGAACCATAATGAGTTCCTTACTTATCCCAATAAGTTCGACCAGATCATGTTTGGCACTATTAAAGATGCATGGAATATGGGTGCAACTGCAGTAGGGGCAACTATTTATTATGGCTCTGATGAAAGCGCCCGCCAGATAGTGGAAGTGGCTAAAGCTTTTGAATATGCGCATGAATTGGGAATGGCTACCGTTCTTTGGTGCTATCTCCGTAACAGCGGATTCAAGAAGGACGGAGTTGACTATCACGCTTCAGCCGACCTTACAGGCCAGGCAAACCATCTCGGTGTGACTATACAGGCGGACATTATCAAACAAAAATTACCTTCCAATAATGGCGGCTATAATGCAATTAACTTTGGCAAGACCAGCAAGCTCGTTTATGAAAAGCTGACTACTGATCATCCTATTGACCTTTGCCGCTACCAGGTAGCTAATTGCTATATGGGGCGTGTAGGGCTTATCAATTCAGGCGGAGAATCAAAGGGCGCTACCGATCTGGCAGAAGCCGTAATGACAGCCGTTGTTAACAAACGCGCAGGCGGAATGGGATTAATTTCAGGCCGTAAAGCTTTCCAGAAACCAATGAACCAGGGTGTGGAATTGCTGAATTCAATACAGGATGTGTATCTTGATAAATCAATTACAATAGCATAATAATTTCTGATTCTGAATTGCCAATCCCAACACTGGGATTGGCAATTTCTTTTATCAATGGGTATGATCTCTCCACGGGCGATAATCACCCTCTTCTTTTTGATGTAAATCCGAAGTGCCTTTAAATTCCCTCAAGGTATAAGTGAGCTGAAACATAAAGTATTGTTTAAGCACCTGGGTAACACTGTTCTCAATATATGTTTCAGTCACGGTGCGTGTAATGCTCTTGTTCTGGTTTAGTATGTCATATGCTGTCAGGCGGGCTTCAAGCGCTTTGTTTTTAAGTAATTTATATCCCAGGTAGGCATTCCACAGATAAAAGCTTTGATCGCCTGTGCTGCTGAAGGCAGTGTAATAATTATGAGCTATACTGGTATTGAAGACAATATTCTTCAGGAAAATATAGTTGATCCTGAAAGATGCGGTATGATTGAAGTAATTATTGTTGGCTTGCTGCTGTGATGTATTTGTTACAATGTTGTAGTTCCCCATATAGGACAATGTAAAATCAAGTTTCTCACTCACATTGCTACTAAGCACAATACCAAAAGACGGGATATAATTATTTGAGAAATTGGTTATGCCGTTTAAGCTGTTGGTCGTAGTGTTTATTTGTCCGGGTGTGCGGGTAAAGTTGAACCCGCCATTAAGGTTTAAATTACTCTTTATAAACTGAACAGGAATTCCATAAGTAATAAAAGACCGTGTGTTCCAGTAGCCGTCCAGGTTAACCGGGCGTGTTAGCTGGCTACCTTTATTTATCCTGATGCTGTCATTTGTAACCGGATCAACAAATGAAGCGGTTTTATTTGGAATATACGTTGCATTTCCGATATAGTTATTGATATAGCTCACATATAAATTGAAGAAGAAGTTATGCCCTGTTTTAGCCTTGGTAAGTCCGTATCTCACTATAAAGGTTTGTTCATAATCCTGTTTCAGGTCGGCATTTCCGGTTTTCAGAAGAAGTGGATTGCTGATATCTACTATGTCCTGGAGTTGAGTTACAGTGGGCGCTGCGGTATTTGTACGGTACATAATGCGAAGGTTCCTGCCATCTGCATAACGATAATTAAACATCGCTGTAGGCAATACATCTGTAAAATTTCTTTGCAGGCTGAAGGCGTGCGGGAATTGCTCTGACCCGTTAAGTGTCGCATACTGGATATTTGCTCCTGCTGAGAAAGTTAGTTTTTTATCGCCAACACGATAACTTAAACCTCCTCTTTGTGTAATGTAGGTTGTATTGTATTTGTTAGAATAAAAAGTATCAAGCAGCGTATATTCCTGTGTTGAATCTTTATCGTATGTCTCTTTATCAGAATTGCTTTTTGCATAAGAAGGATTATAGTTCGCCATGATCTGCCCTTTCTTTCCTATAGGCTCCGTATAAGTCAGATTTGAGGAAAGGTTATAGCCATTACTATATTGATTATAGTGCTGGTCGCGCAAAGTGGAAGTATTGGTCGAATAAAATTCATTGGACGAATAATAAGAGCCATTGCCTGATTTTTCGTTAAGGCCAGAGCCTACATTCAGGGATATTGTTCTCCGGCGCTTTTTAAATTTATGTTGAATCAGCAGATTATTATTCGATGAACTATATCCATTGTTAAAGGCTGCGTTCGTATTATTGGTCGAGCTTGATAATGTATTACCAAGACTGTCATTGGCCATTGTTCCGCTGCTTGTATTATTTTGCTGAAAGCTGATGCCCGGAGAAAAAATTATTGAGTTAAGAGAATCTATAGTGTACTCAAATCGCAGGTTGATCCTATGGTTAAAGTTTTTCGCTTCTGAATTATCACTTTCATAATATACATTGGAGGTGTCGGAAGAAGTAAAGTAATTTCTGGCCAGGTCCGTAGCATTTTTATTATCAGTGCTGTTAAAAAAATAGCTGCCAGATACTTTCATTTTTTTTCCCCAGTTATCGCTGTAATTGAAGCCGAAAGAATTTGTAGTTGTTATACCGTTTTGCTGGCCAACAAGGAAATTGTTAGAACTATTTCCACCACCGCCAAAACCGCCCCTTCCGCCGCCGCCCCTGTTTTGACCACTGCCGCCTGAAATACCGAGTATATCCTGGGAGCTAAAATTTTGCTGGTTGATGTTGTTTGACAATCCAAGAATAGATATGCGCCGGTCGCCATTAAAAAAATTAAGATTGCCGCCTGCAATGTAAGTTTCATCCGTACCATATCCTGCATAGACTTTGCCAAATGTGCCGTCACTCTTATTTTTCTTGGTAATGATATTCATTGTTTTCTGCGAATTGCCATCATCAAACCCTGTAAATGTTGACTGGTCGCTTAGTTTGTCGAATACCTGAATCTTGTCAATGATTTCTGCAGGCATGTTTTTGAGCGCCAGGGTTGGGTCGGTACCGAAAAAGGGTTTGCCATCCACATATACCTGTTGCACGGCTTCACCATTCACCTTTACGCCTGTATTATCAGAGGAAACGCCCGGCATTTTCGTTACAAGGTCTTCTGCTGTGGCGTCCGGGTGTGTTTTATAGGCATCGGCATGAAATTGGGAAGTGTCTCCTGTTTGTTCAGCGCGAATTTGTTTCTCTTTTACAGTTACACCCTTTAACTCGGTAGATAATGGTTTCATTGTAACTGTACCTAAGGCTAAATTTTTATCCGCAACAATAATTGTTTGATTAAAAGATTTATATCCGAGGTAATCCAAATGCAATAAATATTTTCCGTTATTAACGCCATCCATTTCAAAGTTTCCATTAGCATCGGTTACAGTGCCGGTTTTATTTGTGGTATCACTAACCTTTGTAAGAATTGCTGTAACTCCAATAAGGGAGGAATTATCATTCGCATCAGTAATGCGTCCGGTGATGGTATATGTTTGTGCAAGGGTACTAATTGAAAGGAGTATAAAGCCAAAAATTAACGCTAATCGTGTAATCATACTTTGTATTGTTGAAAATTCCGCTTATTCGGGGTAAACCAATTTAGATACTAAGATAGCCCAAAGGTTTAATTTCAACTTTTATTATTATTATTCTCCCGTAACTGCATGAAAATGCTGCTATAGCGCATTATGCAAAAATAAAAGTCAAAATTACAAACTGGTTAACGTTTATTCCTTCGCATGCTTTGATTGGAATTTGTAGGATAGGCCTGCATTTATTATTCCTTTGTACCCGAAGCCTACCTCAAAGACTCCGCTTAATATATCACCCACTTTTATCCCGAAAGGTGTAATCTGGGTTCTCGGGCCAAATCCGCTTACAAGGTGATTATCCGGTAAATTTCCACCATCGTACAGATCATATTCCCTGTCATTATACGAAATACCTAAACCAAATAGAAAATAGGTCTGTACTTTTTTGCGATGAGTGTATAGAAAGATAGCTTCAGGAACCAATGTGTAAAAATAATCGTTATACCTATATTGCACCTTATTGCCATAATAATCGCCATTTGAAGAGCCCCATAATTGCTGGAAACCTGTTGTTAAACCAATGGAAAAGAGAGGAGAAGTATAATACCTCACACTTGCAAAATAATTGGGTGTAGCTCCGTTTAAATATTCGTCAGACCGGGAAGTTTGAGACAATGCTTCAATTACTTGTACCCCGGATACCAATCCGATACTTCCACTTATCTCAAATCTGGAATAACTGTTTTGCGCTGTCGATTTATATGACTGCAATAACAGAATAATAATTACCAAAAGTAGCCTTTGCTGCATAGGAATATTTTTATACTTTATGGCAATATTCATACTATTTTTCTCCCGAAAAACATTTATATTTTACTGCAAAATATTATAAGATATCGCGCTTGTTCTCAAAGCATATCTTAAACCACTCCGTATATTTATCCGGATTAGCTTTTATATCCGAGATTAATGCATCAGCACTAATATATTTCCATCCTGAAACTTCTGTAATATCAGGTGTTGGGATCATGTCACTTATACCGGTAAACACATGGTCAAATTCATGTTCAACGAGGCCATTTTCCAAATGCGCCTCATATACAAAACTAAACACTTCTTTTAGCTCACACTTCAACCCCATTTCTTCATAGAGCCTTCGAACTGCGGCATCATGAACTGTTTCACCTGGCCTTGGATGGCTGCAACAGGTGTTCGTCCACAGGTTTGCGGAATGGTACTTACCTGCAGCGCGTTGGTGTATTAAAAACTCACCTTTTGAATTATAAATGAAAACAGATATTGCGCGGTGCAGCCGGCCGTCAAGATGGGCCTGCAACTTTTCCATAACTCCCGTTTCATTATCCTGTTCATCAACTAATACTACATATTCCATTGCGAATAGTGTTGTTCTTTAAACAAAGATACAAAACATAAAGAAGTCTATAAACAAGTATATGTTCTTATAGTCAGTGTGATGGGGTGGCCGGATTTCAGGCGTTTTAACTAATTTCACAACCTGATGGGCCACGAAATATTCATGCAACGCTGCCTTGAGCTCGCTCAAATGGCTAAAGGCAATACTGCTCCAAATCCTATGGTGGGCGCAGTTTTGGTTCATAATGAGCGCACCATCGGAGAAGGCTGGCATCACTATTATGGAGCAGACCATGCAGAGGTGAATTGCCTTAAAAATGTCGCGGAAGCAGATAAACACCTCATACCGGAAAGTACTATGTATGTGAACCTGGAGCCATGCGCTCATTATGGCATTACTCCCCCTTGTGCGGTGCGGTTAGTGGGAGAAAAGGTAAAGAAAGTAATTGTAGCCAATATAGATCCGTTTGAAAAAGTGAGCGGCATGGGCTTAGAAATATTAACACAGGGCGAAGTAGCAATAAAGACAGGCGTTCTGGAACAGGAAGGTTTGTGGGTCAACAGGCGTTTTTTTTGTTTTCACAGGCAAAAGCGGCCATATATAATATTGAAATGGGCCCAAACCAATAATGGTTTTATAGCGCCATCTGATAAAAGCCGTTTGCAGATTACCTGCAATGATAGCCGGAAACTGGTGCATAAATGGCGTACGGAAGAAGCTGCAATAATGGTGGGCACTACAACAGCGCTTAACGACAATCCACAGCTTACCGCACGCCTGCATGAAGGAAAACAGCCGCTTCGTATTGTTCTTGACCGTAAGCTTCGATTGCCGCATACACATCATGTATTCGACAATTCCGCTGCAACATGGATAATAAATGAACGACAGGAAATGCTTAATGGCAATATCCATTCTGTTCAGTTGACCTTTGATGATACACTGCTTACTCAATTGATGAACCGATTATATGCTGCAAAGATTTTGTCTGTGATTGTTGAAGGCGGAGCGGTTTTATTAAATAGTTTTATAAGAATGGGATTGTGGGATGAAGCACGGATATTTACGGGCGATGTTTTTTTGCATGATGGTATTTCAGCGCCACATTTGGAAAATGAAGATCCTGCATTCACTACAGATAAGGGAAGCGATAGCTTACAGGTATTTGTAAATAAAAACTGTGCATATCATTATATAAAGGGTATGGAATTATAAATTGACCGGAAATGTTTTACCTGCTTGCTACTATTTTGCTCAATGTTGTTATCTCTGCAATTTTTAAATTATTTCCAAAGTATAAAATAGATACACTACAAGCTATAGTAACTAATTATTGTGTTTGCGTAATAACAGGAAGCGTCTTTATCGGCCATATGCCATTCAGCGCTTCTGTAGTTCATGAGGCATGGCTTCCGTGGGCATTACTAATGGGTTTGGGGTTCATTTGTATATTAAATCTTCTGGGTTACAGCACCCGTATTGATGGTATTACCACAACTGTCATAGCAAATAAACTTTCGTTGGTAATACCGGCTGTGTTTTCTGTTTTTTTATATGGAGACCGGGTAGGTATTGGAAAAGTTGTTGGAATAGCGCTTGCATTCCCTGCGGTGTATCTTACTGCGCGTGTAAAAGGAGATGACAACAAACACCAGAACCTTTTTTGGCCGGCAATATTATTTATAGGAGGGGGCTTGCTGGATACATTGATGAAGTATGTGCAATTTCACTTTCTCACATCAAACGAATCACAGGCTCTTTATTCTATCTTTTGTTTTGCAACTGCGGGTACCATAGGTATTATACTTGTAACAGTATTGCTGCTGCTTAAAAAGATTGAATTTCATTGGCGGAATATTGTTGCCGGAATATGCATGGGCATACCTAATTATTTTTCTATTTACTATCTTATCCGAATGTTGAACAGTAACTTTCTGCAAAGTTCGGCTGCTATACCAATACTCAATATTGGCATATTGGTAGCGTCTGCACTGACAGCAATTTTATTATTCAGGGAAAAAGCAAATGTTTTGCGCATTATAGGGTTAGTATTGTCTGTTATCGCTATTTTGCTAATTGCATTCGGGGATAAGTGAAGTTAGTAATAAGATGTGCCATACTTTTAAAGTGTGGCACATCTACCAAAAGAAAACTAATGGGAGATATAAATAAATATACCACCATAGATGCAAATGGTACCGGTGATTTCCGGGACAGGGGCAGCAAGTTTCTGGCTTATGCCTATCCTATACAAACAACCCAGGATGTAAAAGATTTGCTGCATGCCTTGAAGAAAGAACATCCGAAGGCAGTGCATCATTGTTATGCTTACCGCATTGGGATGGATGGGACCCAATTCAGGGCCAATGATGACGGAGAGCCTTCCGGCAGTGCAGGCAAGCCTATAATGGGACAGATAGACAGTTTGGGGCTTACCAATGTATTGGTAGTTGTGGTGCGGTATTGGGGCGGTTCATTACTTGGCGTACCGGGATTGATAAACGCTTACAAAACAGCTACTGCACAGGCGCTTTCAGGTGTTCCAAAAACAGAAAAATGGATAGAGAACTTGTTTGATATTGAATTTGATTATCCAGCCATCGGTGAAGTGCTCTACCTGCTGAAACAAAGCGAGGCGACCATTTACAAACAAGACCTGCAACTATTCTGTTCTGTAAAAGCAGGTATCCCGCGCTTAAATAGTGATGCTTATGTGAAAAGACTTTCGGAAATTCGGGGAGTGAAAATTAATATTTCTAAGCAGCCAGATTAATTACCTTATTGTTATCGACAGAAAAAAATACACATTTAATAAAAACTGAAGCCACCCGCCTTGGCTTTATGTCATGTGGCATAGCTAAAGCTGTGCAGCTTGATGAGGATGCATCGAGACTGGAAAAATGGCTGGAGAAAGGCCACAACAGCGGGATGCAATACATGGAACGTTATTTTGATTTACGTATTGACCCTCGAAAATTGGTACCCGGAGCCAAATCTGTTATCACTTTATTACTCAATTATTTTCCATCAGAGCAGCAACAACCGGAACCGCCTAAGATTGCGAAATACGCTTACGGGACCGATTACCATTATGTAATCAGGGATAAGCTGAACGAGTTATTGCAGTTTATAAAAGACAATATTGGTGAAGTGACGGGAAGAGGGTTTGTGGATAGCGCACCGGTATTGGAACGTAGCTGGGCTGTGCGAAGCGGCCTCGGCTGGGTAGGGAAGAATGGTAATGTGCTCACACGCCATTCAGGTTCCTTTTTTTTTATCGCTACATTGATAACTGACCTCGGCTTAGTAGCTGATGCACCGTTTGCTACCAACCATTGCGGTACATGCACCCGGTGTATAGATGCCTGCCCAACACAGGCCATTCTTTCCCCAAAAGAAATTGATGCAGGGAAGTGTATATCCTACCTAACCATAGAATTAAAGGACGCATTAATTCCTTCTGAATTTCACAGCAAAATGGAGGGTTGGATGTTTGGCTGCGATATATGCCAGGATGTATGCCCATGGAACCGGTTCTCCAAAGAAAATGCAGAGCCTTATTTTACCCCGATACCGGAAATATTAAACCTTTCCTTACGGGAATGGGAAGTAATGACAGAAGAAACTTTCAATAAATTTTTCAAAAATTCTCCATTGAAAAGAGCAAAATGGAAGGGGATACAGAGGAATATTAAGGCGATAAAATGTGATGGAATGTGATGGAAAGCGACAATGCATACCCTCATTCTATCATATTCAATCACATTTTTTCCAATTGGTTAGATACTGGGTATGTATGATTTACTTGTTTAGTGATTTACTTGTTTAGTGATTTACTTGTTTAGTGATTTACTTGTTTAGTGATTTAAACAGAGCATCCAGGTCTAATGAAAAGCCGGGTAAAACTGAGGAAGTAACTACATCCCCGGCAACCATCAGGCGGGAAGGCTGATATTTTCCGTCAATAAGAGTGTAAATAAGGAACGTTTCATTCTGTGGAGATACAATCCAATATTCTGTTACGCCGCCTTGTTCATATACGTCATATTTATTTCGCATTTCTTTTGCATTGTTTCCTGGAGAAAGAATTTCAACAACAATATCCGGCGCACCAATACAACCCCTGTCATCTAGTTTGGAATGGTCACAAACCACGCATATGTCTGGTTGCAACACTGTAATAATATCTTTATCATCTTTTGATTTACGGGGGAACCTCACATCAAACGGAGCTACATAAAAATTGCATGGATGATTCTTTAAAAAAATATAAAGTTCTCCATGTATATACCCAAGCAGAGCCTGATGCATCCGGTTTGGTGCACTCATTTCAAATATCTTTCCCAATATCAGTTCCACCCTTTCTTCAAATTGCCATTTGAAGTAATCAGCATAAGTATAAATTTTATTTACATCAAGGTCTGCTAATTTCATACAATATCAGTTTAATGAGCAATTCTTTAATGCAAAAATAGGGTGTTCCTTTTAATTCAAATAATTTGGTTTTGTCCATTCAATAAACCATTCAGCCATTAAAGAATAATCTGCGGCAATGTGCGACCACATTCCATCACATTGCCATCACATTTTTTCACATTAATTATGGCAATGAGCTATTGAGAAATTCAGCCATTAAAGAATTATCTTTGCGCCATGCCGGTAATATCACATCGTGGCGCGCTGATGCCGCCTTCTCCCATTCGTAAATTAGTTCCGTTTGCTGACGCTGCAAAGAAAAGAGGCGTTAAGGTTTATCACCTCAATATAGGTCAGCCAGATATAGAAACACCACAGGCAATACTTGACGCTGTGCGCCATACCAATATGAAGGTGTTGGAATACAGCCCCAGTGCAGGTTTTGAAAGTTATCGTAAAAAGCTTGTGGAATACTATAAACGTAATGATATTAATGTTACATCTAACCAGATAATCGTTACTACAGGAGGCTCCGAAGCCATCATGTTTGCCATCATGAGTTGCCTGGACCCTGGCGATGAAATCATCATCCCGGAACCTTTTTATGCCAACTATAATGGTTTTGCTACCAGTTCAGGTGTTAAAGTTGTACCTATTCCATCTGGCATTGATAATGGTTTTGCTTTGCCCTCCATAGAAAGCTTTGAGAAAGCCGTTACCACACGTACCAAAGCCATTATGATCTGTAATCCGAATAACCCAACTGGTTATTTATATAGCATTGAAGAGCTTAATGTGCTTAAGGAAATTTGTTTAAAGCATGAACTGTTCCTGTTCAGTGATGAAGCATACCGTGAATTCTGCTATGATGGCAAAAAACACACATCAGTCCTGTCACTTCACGGATTGGAAGAACATGCTATCCTCCTGGATACCATTTCCAAAAGATATAGTGCATGTGGCGGGCGTATTGGGGCTTTTGTTACACGTAATCAACATGTACTGGATGCTGCAATGAAATTCGCACAGGCGCGTCTCAGCCCACCAACGTTCGCACAAATATTAGGGGAGGCAGCGGTGGATTTACCCGCAAATTATTTTGATGAGGTCCATGCGGAATACACTTCCCGTCGCGACTTGCTCGTAAAACGTCTTAAAGCAATTCCAGGAGTGAAATGCCCGCTACCGGGAGGCGCATTTTATGCTATGGCACAATTGCCTGTTGCCGACAGCGAAAAATTCTGTCAATGGCTGCTGGAAGGTTTTTCTTACAACGGAGCAACTGTAATGATGGCCCCTGCCGCAGGTTTTTATGCAACACCCGGCAAGGGTAAAAATGAAGTTCGCCTGGCTTATGTGCTCAATAAAGACGATATAAATGCTGCAATGGATTGCCTGGAAGTAGCACTGAAGGAATATAAAACGGCATAAAACAATATTTGCTTTCAGTGACTTATTTTGATAAGCGGCTTTCATTTAGTTGCTTAATTTGCATTTTATATTTAAAAAATGGTATATTCACATGTTTTCAAAAAAATAATCAATACTGAATGAAGACGTAATACAGGAATATTTTTATTAATTACAATGTCAATAAAGTAATTATGCAAAAACAAATTACCCGTTGGAAAGCCTTTTATACACATGCATACAAGTGTATAACGAGTGCTGAAGTAATGCTAGTTACTGTTATTGTTTTGTATAGTACAATATCTTATAGCCAGGACCAAAAATATGCGCCAAGCCCTGTCCCGTTAATTTCCAAAGATCATGGATTACAGGCGGAAATTAATGAGTTGGATAATGCTAAGAAACGGTATGCTAATGAAATTCACGATTCTGAACAGCATAATCCGATAAAAAAAGGAGGCACATATAAAACAACCTCAGGCTTACCCGATACCACCTGTGTTGTTACTATTCCTGTTGTTTTTCATATTTTTCATCCAAAAGGCAGTTTAGGAGTCATTACAAGCCAGATCAACTACGCGTTGAATGATTTGAATGTAACATTTGCTGGTGCAGATGCAGATTATGTATCGGTAAATCCCTTGTTTGCAACTGTAAAATCGTACACTAAAATCCGTTTTGCAAAAGCTGCAATTGATCCCAAAGGAAACCCGACAACAGGTGTTATTTATTACCAGGATAAACAATCCGGCCTGGGTAATGGAACGGGATGGGACAATGAAATTGCAACTATGGCCTGGGATAATTATAAGTACTTCAATATCTATGTCATGAATGATCTGTATGCCGATGGTGTTACAAACAATTCCGGTGTATGTTGGTATCCTTTTACATCAATGAGTGATGTGTTAACAGCAAGAATGGTTTATAATTACTGGTATTTTGGTTATGGCGGTTCATCATTTAATGATCATGAGTTTAATGAGACCTTTACCCATGAAACAGGTCATTATTTGAATCTTTATCACACCTTCGATGGAACAAGTTGTACCGGACCGGGAGATTATTGTGGCGATACTCCTCCTACGGATATCTCCTGCGCGGGTTGCAGTGTGAGCCGGTGTGGAGGTCCAATTAATGGAGAGAATTATATGGACTATAATACTACCTGTTATAAAAACTTTACAATGGACCAGAATGCCAGGATGGAAACCGCCTTGATGCATCCGGCCAGGCAATCTCTGTGGCAATATGATAATTTAGTAGCAACAGGGGTTGTTAGTCCAACCACGACCAATCCTTGTGTGAATGCAAATAAGTTCTTTTCATTTTCCAAAAAGCAATTGTCCGAGAGCCAGGCAAACGATGGTTCAATAGAAACTCCACCTGTAAAAATATATGCGTGCGGAGGAACCCTGTTTAGCAAGGTGGGAGCAACGCTTGCGCCAGGTATTGATTACACCTTATCGGGATTGCCGGCCGGATTGACGGCTTTGGTGGTTACTGCATCAGACGGCAAATCTGCTACATTAACGCTAGGCGGCTTTGCAGCATCCCATGCAAAAATCAATTCGGTAACTAATGTCATTTTTACTTTTACCAATGCCGCTGTAACTGGTGGCGGTGTTTCATCAATTACCAATTATGCCGACACATTTAAAATTGATTTTTATGATCCCTGGCACAACACCTGTGATAACCCAACAGGAGTGACCGCTACGGCATTAGTAGCATGGACACGTTTTGAAACTATCGGGCCTATGCCGAGGTATTTTGGTCTTTGGTTTGATACAGGAAATTTCTATCTGGAAAATTATGGAAGGGGTATTATAACGACAGGTGTTTCAAGTGATAATATTGCCTTTTTGGCCACTGGTACTACTATCGGGCCTTCAAGTATATGGAGAGCAGGCGGCTCTCAGGGTGTTTTGTATTCTCCTGCATATACAACCTTAGATGGGTTAACTGGTTATGTAGGTTTTAGAATGCAGGCACAGAACGACTTTTATTATGGTTGGATGAAAATACAAGTCTCATCTGCGGGGGTGACATTATTGGAATATCAGTATAATAACAAGCCCAACGCCTCTATTGCCGCCGGATCTACCTGCTTACCTTTAGGCGTTAGCAATACACAACCCGCTAATGTTGCTATGGTTTATCCTAATCCTTCCTCTGGTCGAATTTACATAGAGAATGCAAATCCAGACTTTATGGGGAAAAAATTCGAAGTGTTTTACATAGATGGAAGAAAGGTAAAGAGTGGAGAAATTATATCAACCAGACAAGAGATCAACTGTGAAAATCTTGCATCCGGAGTGTATCTGTTGCGGATTATAAATAAGAATGGCCAGTCAGAATCCGTTTGCAGAATAACTATATTGCAATAACAAAACTTGTAGTTTAAATAATCTATGTGGATTGACAAATATTGCGTGGATTGAAGATGTGAATTTTATTAGCTTTTTTTTCGTAAAATATTATCTGGGTTAATTTTACCTGAGTTTCCAATCAAGGCAAAATAAGTCATACAATTTCTGCAACTTTGCGGTTGTTATATACTTTGTTTCATGCTGCAAAAGTTAGTAATAAAGAATTACGCAATTATTGACTATTTAGTCATTGAGCCCGATGCGTATCTGAATACGGTAACTGGTGAAACGGGCGCTGGTAAGAGTATTATATTAGGAGCTCTTTCGCTGATACTTGGTGAACGGGCTGATACATCTGTGCTCATTAACAAAAATGAGAAATCGGTCGTGGAAGGATATTTTGATGTTAGCAATAATGAAGTTTTTAAAAATGCACTTCTTAATGCCGAACTGGACTACGACACGCCATGCATCATCCGCAGGGAAATTGCCATCAACGGTAAATCGCGGGCTTTTATCAACGACACTCCGGTAACATTAAACCTGCTCAATAAGTTAACCTCACTGTTGGTTGATTTGCACCAGCAGTTTGGGCACCTTGCGCTGGAGGATGATAATTTCCAGATGGAGGTGCTTGACGCCATTGGCAATACTACTGCCACAGCAGAAAGTTACCGTCAATTATATTTCAGGCATAAAAAAATCAGTCAGCAGCTAAATGAGCACCGGGAACGGCGCGCCCAATGGCAGAAAGAGGCCGACTATAAACAATACCTGCTCGATGAATTGCTGCAAGCTGCTTTTAAAGAAAACGAAATAGAGCAAACAGAGTTACAATTAAAGCAAATGAGCCATGCCGAAAACATCATTAGTATACTGCAGGCTGCACGAACGATGCTCGAAGAAGGAGAACAACCTTTAGTTAATGAACTGAAACGTATCAGTCAACAATTACAGGGCATCACTGAATTAATGCCGGAAATAAAACCAATACAAGAGCGCATCTTATCCGTATGGGCGGAACTGAAAGATATTGCCGGAGAACTGGAAATTGAAGAAGGTAAGGTATCTCTGGACCCCGATGTGATGGAAGAACTGCAACAAAGAATAGACCTTGGATATAAATTGCTGAAGAAACATGCCGCAAAAACAACAGCTGAATTATTAGAGTGGCAGCGAAAATTTACAGAGGAATTAAGAGCAACACTTGACATAAATGAAGCAATAGAAAGGCTGGCAAAAGAAGAAGGTATAATCTTTAAAGAATTAGTTGCAGAAGCAGAAAAATTATCGGAGCACCGGAAGAAGGTAATAGTGCCATTTACAGGAAAGATAAATGAGTTACTCACATTAGTAGGTATGCCTAATGCACGGTTTGATGTGCGCATAGAAAAAACACCACCATCACCACATGGTATAGACCACATTCAATTCTTGCTGGACGCAAATAAAAGCGGGCAGTTCCAGTTATTGCAAAAAGCCGCATCAGGCGGAGAGATGAGCCGTATTATGCTCTGCATAAAATCCCTTACAGCAAAAGCGCTTCACATGCCTACGCTTATCTTTGATGAAGTGGACACAGGGATATCAGGTGAAGCTGCAAGGCAGGTAGCTATTTTGCTGCGCGAGCTTTCGCAATACCACCAGGTGATCTGTATTACCCACCAGCCACAGGTAGCAGCAAGAGGGTCAAGGCACTTTTATGTATATAAGGAAGCTGATAATAAGGAGCGCCTTTCCACTAAGGTAAAAGTATTGCAGCCGGATGAGCGGGTACTTGCAATAGCCCGCATGATAGGCGGAGAACAGCCAAGCGATGCAGCAATCAATAATGCGAAGGAACTGGTGGCCTAGGGTATGCTTCAAACTATGCAGTAAACGGAATGTGAAAACACATAGATAAGAGGATAAAATCAAATGATGATTTAAGCATGAAAAAAAACTGGTATTAAAATTCAATAATAAAACCAATAGTAGGTATAACAATTGCACTGCTGTTATCTAAAATAAGCGGAATTCCATTGCTGCCATCTGCTTTTAGTTGTTTACCATCTGTTGTTTCAAAGTTTTTGTTATCGGTTGTACGCTTAAAAGTGAAGCTTGGTGCCGCAGGTTGTTTTGCGTCGTATGCATTGGTCACATCCAGGTAAATATCCAGAGTCCATTTTTTATAATTCCATTTTTTGTCAGCCCTTATATCCATGGAATTAAAGTCCTTCAAACGAAGGGTATTGAACTTACTATAATCAATAATACCTGTTCCTAATACAGCATAATTTGATTGTGATGCGCTCATATCGAAAGGAGAGTAGGGGGCACCACCCTGGTATCGGAATTTTACGCCTAATTCTAGATTATGTTTGAATTTATAACCACCAATAAAGGACATAAGGTTGCCGTTATCCCAGGATGCAGGAGCATAATTCCCATTTGCATTTGTGAATTCGCTTTTATAAAGTGTGTAAGAAAGGATCACAAAGAAGTTCCTGGTTAGCTTTTGTTGGAACTGGAACTCTGTTCCAAAGCTGCGTCCGTTGCCGTTAGAGGATACAGGTTCATTGCCAAGTACATTAAAATCGCCTCCTTTATTAGCCAAGGAAATACCATCTAACAATGACACAGGGTAATTGGCATAGAACTTATAAAAACCTTCGAGTGTGAACCGGGCGCCTTGCCATTTGGGCAGGTATTCAAATCCTGCTACATAATGATCACACCGAATATACTCATTGCTTTTGTTTACATACTTACCGGTAGAATCGGTGTATCCCAAAATGGTGTAAGTAGGTATCTTATAATATCTGCCAAAAGAAGCATTGAATTTCAGATTATCAATGATTGCATAGGCAGCGGAGAAACGTGGAGATATTTGTTTTGATAGAGAATTGCCATTCGTCATAAAGGTATTGCCATCCGTTCTTAAGCCCAGAGAAAGCGTGACTTTTCGGTTAAAGAAATTACCAGCTACCTGTCCAAATGCACCGTACTTAAAAAAATTCAAGGCAGTTTTGCAGGAATAATATACCGGAGGCTGAATTGTATTCCCATTACTATCCGTAATAATTCCCCGAACCTGGGCAAAAAAATCATTTTTGTATTCATCAAATTGAGCAATGGCGCCGCAGTCATAACTCCATCTTTCATGGTATTGACTCAACTCAAATCGCAATTTGTTTTCAGCCTCTGTAGCATGTAATTTTAAAGTGCGTGTGGCTTCACCGGGCGCCTGGTTGTCAAGGTATTTGTCCAGTTGATTTACCAACATATTTCTACTGAAAGTCAGGTTCCACGATCCTTTATTAATAAGCTTTTTCAGGCCATATCCATTGGTATAACTTCGCTGTTTTATCAATGGGTTTGAATGAAGGATATATTCATTTTCGGGGGTAAGGTTATCAGGAGTCAGAAAACTAAAATCATCAATTGCTCCGATGGCAAGGGTATAAAATGTAAGTTTCTTATTGATTTTATAATTGATTTTATATTGGAAATCCCAATAAGAGGGCTGTATGGGTATTTGCAAAGCCTTGAACAAAAGTTGCAGGTACGAGCGCCTTGCAGATACTTCAAATGAAAGATTTTTTGAAATAGGGCCATCAGCAGAGTATGCAAGTTCGGTAGCGCTCAGTCGAAAGTTATTTTGAATTTTATCCGGATTGGCGTCCCTTTGTTTTATCTGTAATATACCGGATAAGGCATTGTCATATTTTGCAGGGAATGCACTTGTATAAAGGTTTACATCGGCAATAAATGAAATGTTTAATATTCCGGTAGGGCCACCCGCAGAGCCTTGAGTAGCAAAATGATTGATAACCGGCACCTCAATACCGTCAAGGTAATAAATATTTTCATTTGGCGCTCCGCCCCTGATAATGAGATCATTTCTGTATCCTCCTACGGATCCTGATGTACCACCTACCCCGGGAAAAGCCTGGATTACACGGGAAACATCAAAGTTTCCTCCGGGATTACTTTTTATTTCCTGGGCAGAAAGTGTTTGTATAGATAAAGGTGTTTCGGCATTGTGTGAAAAAGGATTCCTTTTAACTACAACTTCGCTGAGAGATGTGGTTTTTCCAGCTTCCATTTCTACAGTTAGTACCTGCTCATTTCCTGAAGAGACAACAATATTGTAAAGGATAACAGGTTCGTAGCCTATCGACTTTATCAATAAATTATAAGATTTTGCAGGAATATCTTTAATATATAATAAACCGTCTGTGTCTGAAACAGCTCCGAGAGTTGTGCCTTCTGCAATTATTGCAGCTCCGATTACCGGAACTCCTGTTTTTTTATCTACGACTTTTACGTTTATTGTTCCTGTTTGGGCGAATGAAAATTGTGTAAATAATACGATTGTTAATAAGAAAAAACATTTCAGCATATCTTACAGCTATTTGATAATTAAGGCAAAGTTATTAATAACAAGTGTATTCTGTAATCATTTCACTTTATTTGCGCCTATTATTCGTCTTTAAAAATATTTCGAAGTTTCTAAAAAAATAAAAAAACTATAGTCAATAAAAGATTAAAAACTATTTTCTCCAGCCGGAAATCAAACCTTGATATTTGTATTTCCAAAGGACAATCATTGCATTCTAATATCCTCTTTTTGAGCAATGTTCTTTACCGGGAAAGCCAGCCAGCCGCTGCCTCCTGTCTTAAAGAACAAAGTATTTTTTGCGTCGTTTGAGATATCTCCGGGAGCAGGATATTTCCCGCCAGGCAAAGGCGTCAGTTCCAGGGTATCGCCTTTATGTATCTTTTCTATGGCAATATTTTCCGCAGCATAGTCCATGCCAGGCATTGTATTGTTCGGTTTGCCGGGGAGCTTATGCACCTTCACCATATTGCAGGATAGCCATTCGTTTTCTCCTCTCCAGAAGAAAGTTTCCGGGTATTTAGCGCCTTGCCATACTATTATGAAATGATAATTTGTTTTTGGGGTAGCGCCCGGTATTCCGGGTATTATGCGTTGTGTATATGCCTCCAATAAACTGAAGTATGTTTTTTGTTTTTTTGTTTTTGTTTTAGCGGAAATGCCTCCCGTAAAAATGAGGGCCGGCACCAGGAAACATAAAATGTATTTCATACTCATAATATTGTAAAAATAGTCAAAAACGCAGATAAATGGCTGTTGGAATTATCCTGACTACCCCAAATGGAAAATGATTATTAACTGAAAATAAATAATTTCATTCCGATTATTAATTATATTATCAAAAACGAATATAAATGCCGGATTATTTTTATAATTTATTAGATTTTTTAAAAATTATTATTAACTTTATTACCTCCTAATAAATTTCTATTTTTTATGAAATTATATACCCGTATTCTCTTATTGGCTTTTCTTTTTTCCGCAACCGCTTTTAAAGCACTGGCAGTTACAGCAAGTTTCACGGCAGATGTTACAGCTGGCTGCGCGCCGCTTGTGGTGCATTTTACTAATACATCTACGGGGGCTACCAGTTATTCATGGGATCTTGGGAATGGTGTTTTGACAACCCTCACAGATCCTTCAACGAGCTATACTTTACCAGGCACTTACACTGTAAAGCTAACCTCTTATGGTACCGGTGGCCCATCTGTTTCTACTATGACCATCACGGTTTACCCAGCACCGAAAGTTGATTTTACAGTAACCGATACCTCCATTTGCCCCGGTACACCAATATCTTTTACCAGTACAACCGTTGGAGGTGTGCCCGGGCCGCTCACTTATACCTGGAATTTCGGCGATGGCTACTCCAGTACTTTAACTACACCTGCACACACTTATACTGCTTCTGGTTATTATAACGTTACCCTGTCGGCAACCAATAGTATGGGCTGTGTAAGTTCGCTTACAAAATCCTCATTTGTCCATGTGTTTACCCCCCCTGTTCCCAACTTCGCCGCCAGTTCCGTTTATTTTTGCAAAACTCCGGGAGTGGTAACTTTTTCCAACGCTTCAACCGGTACGCCTGGCCTTATTTACAAATGGGATTTTGGCGACGGCAGCACCTCTTCAACCAAGTCTCCCGTTCATTCCTATACGGCAAACGGAACTTATACAGTGAAACTGACGGTAACTGACGGTAACGGATGCATCGATAGTGCCATTAAACCTGCCCTGATTTACGTAGGAAAAATTTCAGCAAGTTTTACTCCGGCGGCCAGCGCATGTGTATATTCCTGGGTCAGTTTCCCTAACACCAGTTCTCCCCATATTGCCAGCAATTGGGATTTTGGAGATGGACATACATCGACATCAGATACAGGTGTGAATTTTTATACAACACCCGGCACTTATACGGTAAGGCTGATAATATTTGACGGCACTTGCTATGATACAATTACACATTCAATTACCATCTTACCCAAACCAACCGGCAGCTTTACCATATCGCCATTGAATCCATGCCCGGCGCCCGCTACGATAACTTTTACCGGCACAGGTACTCCCGGCTCCACTTTTGCCTGGAAGTTTGGCGATGGCGGAACCGGCAGCGGAGCGGGCACCAGCCATACCTATACTTATAATGCATCTGATACCATAAGTATGATTGTTACTAATGGCAGCGGCTGTAAGGACACGATTGTCCAGGTTTTCAATATTTATAATCTGATAGTTGAAATGAACCACACTATGGTTCAGTCTGGTTGCGTGCCGCTTACCGTTAATTTCAGTTGTTTTGCACATACAACCGTACCCGACTCCATTACTTATCATGCCTACCCATATGCTTTGACCGGTTTTGTCTGGACTTTTGGAGATGGTTCACCGACTTCTACCTTACCCACCCCCCTGCATACCTATACTGCCGTAGGAATTTATCTGGCAAAAGTAGTTGTAACAACCGCCAATGGCTGCAAGGACAGCGCCTATATCACCATATTTGTGGGTAAACCGCCTGTCGCCGGGTTTTATGCTATCCCTACCCATATTTGCGCCGACCGTGACGTAACCTTTTTTAATACATCAACCGGTGCCGATGCTTTTAAATGGTTCTTCGGAGATGGTTACGTCAGTGGTGTTGATAGCCCGATTCACAGGTATTTTATGCCGGGCACTTATTCAGATACACTTATTGCCTATTACCGCGGTTGCCCGGATACTTTTATAAGAAAGAATTACATACTGGTTGATTCCCCTTATGCCAGAATGGTTGATACCGCTCTTTGCACCCCACGTAAGCGTGTGGATTTCGTTGACTCTTCAATTGGTGAAACCAGCCATCTTTTTGTATTTGGGGATGGTCTCACTTCCACTTTATTCAGAGCGGTGCATGATTACCCTACACTCGGTAACTTTAACGCCTATCTTGCTGCGTATAATTCAAGATCAGGTTGCAGGGATACTGCATACCAGGGAATTTTGCTGGTACAGCCAATACCTGATTTTACAGCTAGTCGCCTTGCCGTTTGCCGGGATCAGTCAGTAACTTTTACCGCTAAAGTTATTGGGGTCGCTTTACAATATTGGTGGGGCGGGGCAGGTGGCGTGCATTCGGATTCAACTTTAAATCCTTACATAGATACATTCCATGTTACCGGTCTTAAAACTATACAGTTCGCGATATTAGATAGTATGACCTGCTGGGATACTATCAGTAAGTATAACTACATTACGGTTGCCAAACCAGTTGCTAATTTTAAAGCTTCCCCAACAACCGGCTGCTGGCCGCTGACTGTTACTTTTACTGATATGAGTACTGATTGCCCGGGAGTAACTTTTTCTAATTTCCTCTGGGCGTATGGCGATGGAGGTACGGGCTTCACAACTTCCCCAAGTATCGTTCACACATTCACGGCGGCGGGCACCTTCAACACTTCCGAAATAGTGACGGATAATATTGGTTGCAGGGATACCGTCATTTTGCCGCTGGTAACCGTATGGCGGCCCCATGCCTCATTCAGCGCTCCAAATCAGTTCCCCTGCATTGGTGATAATTGCGCCTTTATCAACAGCAGTACCAGCGCAGCCAGTTCTTACTGGATGTTTGGGGACGGCGGGACTTCAACTTTAACTTTCCCGACCCATGTTTATATGGCTACCGGTTATTATACCGTGACGCTCATAGTTACAGACTCCCATGGCTGCAAGGATACTGCCATTTATTCCGGTTACATTAGCGTTACCAAGCCGTCTGCTTCTTTTTTTATGGATGATTCTGTTGCCATTTGCCCTCCCCTGCTCGTAAATTTTACCAATACAAGTACAGGCGGCAGCAGTTATTTGTGGACTTTCGGAGACGGAAGTTCAGCCGTAGTGCCATCACCAAGCAACCTCTATATTAAATCGGGATATGACACAGTTTTGCTGGTAGTAACTAATGTGCATGGATGCATGGATACCGCTTATGGCCATGTGAATTTATTTGGTTATGCAGGCGCTTTCACTTACACCCCCATTAAAGGCTGCGCTCCTTTAACGGTCTATTTTAAGGCCAAGATCAGTAATGTCCCCAATATCATATGGGATTTTGCAGATGGCACTACCAGCAAGGTTTCTTATCTGGATACTATGGTATATACCTACACCTTACCTGGAGCGTATTTACCCAAACTTATCCTCAGCGATAATACCGGATGCGAGAATTCAAGCATCGGAATTGATACAATCAAGGTTGACAAAGTATATCCCGGCTTTACCACTATTCCCAATCCGATCTGTATCAACACTTCTGTAAATTTCAAGGACACTTCCCGCAGTTATTTTTCAACAATTACTTCCTGGTCATGGACATTTACAAACGGTGATGTAAGCGCACTCAGCACGCCACCCTATTTTTACACTACACCCGGTATTTACCCTGTTAATTTAGTAGTTACTGATGGCTGGGGGTGTACTGATTCCATAAAAGAAAGTATAGTGGTATATCCTCCGCCTGTGATTACCACCAGTCCGGATACCACCATATGCCTGACTGATGCTGCGACACTGTCCGGTTTCGGAGGGGTAAGCTATACCTGGATCCCGGCAGCTACTGTAAGCTGTACTAATTGCAACCCAACCAAGGCAACACCTACCGATGTTACTACCTATACGGTTACAGGTACGGATGCTCATGGCTGTGTAAATTCAGATACGGTTTCTGTATTTATTAAAACAAAAACAGTAAGCCATGCTACCGGCGACACCGAAATATGCCGTAATGTGGTTGCTCAACTGCATGATTCTGGCGGAACAACTTACCAATGGATACCAGGTACCGGCCTAAGCAGCCCGACTATAGCGGAACCATATGCATCTCCCGATTTTACAACCAAGTATATTGTGCTGGCAAAATTAGGCAGCTGCATCCCGGATACACAGTTTGTATGGGTCAATGTACATCAGTTACCAACCGTTAATGCGGGCCCCGACCAGCGGTTAGTGGAAGGGTCTATAGCACAGTTGCAGGCCACAGGCAACCTTGTTCAGGTTTACAGTTGGGGGAATCCCGGCACGCTTAGCTGCGATAGCTGTGCAAATCCCTTAGCCACTATGTCTGTTACCACTACTTATGTGGTTCATGTAACTTCAGATTTTGGCTGCAAAAATTCCGATTCGGTTACAATCCATATATTTTGCGACAAGAGCCAGATATTTATACCCAATACTTTTACTCCTAACGGCGACGGGCAAAATGATATTTTCTATCCGCGTGGCATTGGGGTGAGCGTAATAAAATCATTCCGCATTTATAACCGCTGGGGACAATTATTATTTGAACGTACCGACATCCAGATAAATGACGCCTCTAATGCATGGGATGGCACCTACCTTGGAGCCAACCCCAAACCGGACGTATATGTCTATGTGCTGGATGCTTTATGCGAAACCGGCGAGCCAATAAATATTAAGGGTGATGTAACTGTCATAAGATAGGAGTTTTGCATTTTTCAGGAATTTGTAATTGGGAATTTGCCATTCGGTAAACTGGTGGCATTTTGGGAACGCGACGCTTCCACATATTAGGACTAAGCGGACTTAGACCAGTGAATTACAATAATCATCAGGAAACAATCCCAATTCCGAATTACTAATTCCCTTTTTTCATTTCCGCATTCCAGATGAGCTGCTCCATTTCTTTGCGGGTGGTGATCATACTGGCGCGGTATTGAGGGATGCACTCCCATTTATTATTTCCCGCATTCCATTTCTCGGAGGCGGCGCTCCATAAGATCTTCTTGTCCATGTTTACAATAAACACTTTACTGAACTGGCTGCCCATGCATACAAACATGGAATTATCGGGCAACTCCACTACATTTCCTCCGGTACCGAGCCAAAACACTTTCGGCCTTGGATCATTCATACCGTCAATGTCGCAGTAGTACTCCCAGGTTTTTTTGAGCCCGCCATTTTCAGCCGGGTTTTCCTGGAATATTTCGACCCTGGGAGGAGTGCCCATATCGCAGCCATTATTATACATATACAAATACCCCTTTTGCGATATCCTCGGGCTGTGCTGGTGGCAAAAGAATGGATTTCCCACCTCCCAGTGGCCGGGTTTGAAAATCTCGCCATAAGTGCTTATTACCGTTCCTTCGGGGTATTTGATCTTAGCTATCCGGCTTATGTCCCTGAAGCATACATACACCGCTTTATTCTTTTCATCGAAATAAAATGCATTCTGATGCGTATCAAAAATATTTTTGCTCCCTGGTATCCTGCGGTAAATAACGTCGCCTGAAAACAAGTAGTCCGCTACCCGCCACGACCAGATCACTTTGCCCTTTTCGTCATATTCTATCACGGTGCCAAAGGTTGTTATTTCCATGCGTTTACTATTGCTGTCTTCCGCGGACTTAGTAGTTACAATGCTGTCTTTTGAACCTAACACCATGTAGTGGCCATTGGAGAGACGGGTAAATTCGTGATGGTAACTTTCTGTGTTATCCCTGCTGATCTTTCCTGTGTTTGGCCCTTTCCATAAGATATCACCATTATAATTTATCTCATAGGCCTGCCTGTTCTCATTCAAAAAAGTAATGGTACCGAACGGAGAGATTTTCAGATCACGCAGCTTCCGGTAATCTATCGGGCCTTCAATGTCCGGGAGATACCAGACGGGATGGCCATTCATGTCATACAGCGCTTTGTTGCCATCTAAAAATACATATCCGTCTTTATATTTTTCAGCCGGAGTTATGATCCTTAGCCGGGCAATATTGGTATCCACTTCCGGCACCATTGAAGTGCTGAAATGGTGGAATTCACTTTTCCGTGATTCCGGATTGTTCGCTGTAACCGCCCGCCATGTGTATTGTCTGCCAAAAGAAGGGACTTCAGCAATTATTTTGTTTTGTTTGACAGGTAATTTTTTTATTACATTTTTTTTAAAAGAATCCTCGGAATAATAATCACCTGCGGCAATTTCAATAGTATAATTGTTTACCTGGCTTCCGGTTTCCGGAAAAGAAAAACCAATGAGCCGGTAGTTCAGTTTGCTACCTTCTGATGGTAATATTTGCGATTTAAGCCTGCCTGTGAGTATAAAAAAGAGAAAAAGCAGGTAAGAAATTCTGTACATAAGAAAATGCTTCAGGTGGACAAATATACAAAAAAATATTTTTTTCAGGTGTGCGGGTTTATTTAGGGAGAACCAGTCCTTAATAAGTGTTTGTTCTCATTACTCCGCTCCCGGTTGTAGTATCTATCGGATAGCCTCCGGCATAGTGCTCCAAAGGCGTTGATAATATTTTTATAGTCAAAATGCCGCCTTCAATGCTTACTGTAGCCGAGTCATTGGCAATGCCGGTTGTTATGTAGTCGTCGGTGCCGCCCACCCTGAATGAAATGGCAATTTCATTACTGCCTAAAGTGTTGTTGCCTACCTTATTCTCATCGGCTATTTTGTAATTTGCAGTAACAGTTGGCGCTGCAGTAAAAAAAACAGTCATTGAATTAAGTCCGTTGGAAGCTGAAAAAAGACTACCCTGCTTTTTTACCGAAACCGCTGAATATTCAATATTTCTTATAGTCCAGGATGCATTAGAAGGGTTATATACCGGGGTTGGATGACAGGAAGAAATAAGCAACAAGCCTGTAATCAAGTAATATGAAAAGATTTTTGGCAATTGCATAGTGAATGAAAATTCATTAATTATTCTCCTGTACTATAAGCAAAGATAACGAAGTTCATGATTAGGCAGTAATTTCACAAGACAATTGCCATTATGTCATTTGATTTGTTTTTAATCAGCCATATTGGCGCTAATTTATGCATTGGTCTGTATTTTGCAATAAATCATTAAACACTAAACAAAATAAAATTATGTACAACAAAAGAATTTATAGCGTTATGCCCCGCACCATTGGCGGTTTTTTCGAAGATGTATTACAGAATGGCTGGAACCATTTGAGTGAAGAAGTAAGCTCCTTCTCCGTGCCGGTAAATATACAGGAGACTGAAAAAGGTTATGAGTTGCAGCTTGTAGCGCCGGGGCTTAAAAAAGAAGATTTTAAGCTGAACATTGACCGTGGCATTCTGCATATTTCCTTTGAAGACAAAGTTCAGAAGGAAGAGACGAAAGAACCACAAAGCGAAGGCAAGTGGCTGCGCAATGAATACCGTATGAAATCTTTCAAAAGAAGCTTTTCGCTGAATGATAAGATTGATACCGGCAAAATATCCGCAAAATATACAGATGGTATTCTGCATATCACATTGTCTAAAAAAGAAGTAGCTGAACCTTCGATGCAGGAAATATCGGTGAATTAAAGACCACATTAAAACCCCTGACCCCCTAAAGGGGGACCATCTATTTAGCTTTTTCAAGGTTATTATACAACAGAATACTATTAAACAATTTTATTGGAATAGATGTGTTAATAGAAAATTAATTCTGCACAATATATATTCTGTGCTGATGAAATAATACGCAGCTAAATAGTTGGTCCCCCTTTAGGGGCTCAGGGGTTTACCTCTTGATAAAAATGCTAAATAGAAATCAAAAGTAAAATAACCTTGAAACCGCTAAATAGCAGGTCCCCCTTTAGGGGTCAGGGGTTTCAGGGGGTAAAAAAACTACAATACCTGTAAGCCGGATCCTGTTCCCGGCAAGCCGGGAGGCTATCATTTATCTGGGATGCTATTCACATAGCACCTCTAGCTGCCAACCCACGGACATCCGGCGAGCCGCCGTCAGGCGTCCGTATATTTGACATTTCAGCGCGCAAGGTTTACCCTTATTCATTGTCACCAATGCATACCGTAGTCTCTTACACTACTTTTTCACCCTTACCCCGATTAATCGTGGCGGTTATTTTCTGTGGCACTGTCTGTCTCCGGTTTCCCGTTGCCTACCCGTTAGGTAGTGCGCTGCCCTATGCTGTCCGGACTTTCCTCCCATATTTCTACAGGCGATAACCCGGTATTGTAGTAATGCAAAAGTACATAAGCCGGGGCAGTAATAATCATTTACAATGTAATGACGTCGCAAATGATAAATAATGTAAAAAGAAACATAGTTTTATAGCAGGAATTACAAACCGGACAACAATTGGTATTGAAAGAATAACAGAAAATATGAAAAGAATAATTTCATTAATTACAGCCCTGCTCTCTATCATTAACAGTACGCTTCTTCCTGCCCAGCAAAGCAGTACATTTAATAACAATTCTTTGTTATGGCGAATCAGCGGTAACCACCTATCCAAACCATCCTATATTTTTGGCACTATGCATCTTATTTGTCCAGATGATTATGTATGGACTGAGCATATGAAAAAGAGCCTTTCCGAAAGTGATAAAATATGCCTTGAGATGGATATGGACGATCCCTCCGTTTTAATGCAGGTGGCTAAAGGACTAATAGATACCAGCGGCAAAAAACTGGAAGATTATTTTACACCCCAGCAATACAATCTGGTGAAACGTTATGTTAAAGACAGCCTTGGCATGGATATAGCCTTTTTTCAGCAAATGAAGCCCATTGCCCTGCAAAGTATTATGACTTCAAACGGGATTACCTGCTCAAACCCTATATCCTATGAAGACAGCATTATGAAAACCGCGCAGAAGAGCAAAAAAGAAATACTTGGGCTGGAAGAGCCAAAAGAACAGTTAGCTGTATTGGAAAGCATACCGGTGGATACCCTGATAAAGGATCTGCTGGAAGAAATACAAGGCACCAACAATAATGACAGTGATTACCAGCAATTAATAACTGCTTATAAAGCACAAGACATACGGGCTTTATATTTATTGATCACATCTTCAAAAGACCTTGGAGATATGGGTATTTTTCTTGACCAGCGAAACAAAAAATGGATTCCGCGTATGGCAGGCAAAATGAAAAATTCTTCTGTATTTTTTGCTGTGGGGGCAGGGCATTTGTGGGGTGATAAGGGAATTATTACCCTTTTGCGGAAAGAAGGATATACAGTTGAACCGGAAAGGTAAAGCCATTAATAAGAAAAAAGGTTTTATGGTGCAATAGCAGAGTCTATAAGAGGATTGCTTACTGCATTATACACTTTCTTCCCCGTTGTAAAGTCTTCGTAAACCGAGGCGTCATTAACAACATAGCTATATACTGCGTAATACACCTTGCGCCCTGAGGTAATATTCGCATTGTAAAGATCCTGCGCCGGTACAGACACGGTTACTGTGGTATTATTGGCGGGTATATCTATTATATATCCAAATAAATGATTGCTGATGTCATTACTAACTGTGGAGGCGCTATTTACGAACAAAATACAACGCCTTATCCTTGTATCGGCATTTACATTGATGACCAATGAATCATTTGCAGTAACAGACGATTGTGCAGCTGTAAATCCCGTAATTGCGAAACCTGGTATAGCAGATAGTTTTATATCCCTGTAAAGAGTACCTGATACAAATTGAACAGTATTCAAAACTGTTGGCGCATATCCGGTATCTGCAGCTGTAATAATATAGTTGCCGGTTACAATACTGGTATAAGAATATAAACCTGTAGCATCAGGATATATAGAAGGAGTGGTACCCAGTGTAATCTGCACTTTATTAAGCCCTGTCAGTACAGGGCTGCCATATTGGTCATACAAGCTTACGTGCCCGCTGATATTCCCTGTATAGGAGGGGCCGGCAGGGCCTGTTGGGCCATTAGGACCTTCCTTGGCACAGGACGCCGCAAATAAGAAAAAACCAAAAACGAGAATAAAATGAATGTTCGTTTTCTGCATAGTAAATAATGTTTGATTTCTAAAATGAATATACCATCCGCAAATTAAGCAAGTTATTAAACTGTCCGTCATTTCCATATCCATAATTTAATGGAATCCTGTCGTTTGGGCGAATGGATGTTATAGAATACTGGAAACGCATGTTTGCATATAGTTTTCTATAAAGTTTTTTGCTTATACCGAAAATATATTCAAGGTCTGTATTATTGAAAGCATTCAAAACCGGATCAATAGTTACCGGCTGGTCGGTGAGTACCCATTCATTTGAATTTATCAGCCTTGCATAAGAAATACCTGCTTCAAAATCAAGGCCGCGGGTTATGAAATGCACGGTAAGCGGGACTTCAGCATAATTTACGTTCATAAAGTACTTTGATACATAAGTACCCCAAGCAGGCGATTCAAGCACAACTTCTCCACGGCTTCCCTTTTGCGAATACAGCAGTTCCATGCTAGCGCCGAATTTAGAAGTAAAATGGACATATACCTGCCCGCCTGCATTTAGCCCCACCTTGTGATAGCCAAAGAATGTGTCGCCATCCACCTGGGAAAAGTTAATGCCCAAAATGGGCCCTCCTGTAAACACCTTAGGTACTTCTTCATAATAACCACTCTTTGCAGATGCATGTGCGCAAACAAAGAGAATTATATACAAAAAAATGAATCGTCTTATCATAAACCACATGGTGCAACAAAAGTAAGGATTAAAGGAATCTTAAAAACGGGCATAGATAATATTAAAGCCTGTTAATGATGCTAAAATATTAATGGCACAACATTTATACTAAAATTACCAAACAAGGCAACACAATGGAAAGTAAGGAAATACAGGAAAAATGGCCCGAACTGAAAAATAAGCTCATGCAGAAGTACCCCCATCTTACTGACGAGGAACTGCGATATGAAATTGGGAAAGAAGGCGAATTATTAGAACGCCTGCAAAAAAGGTTAGGAAAAAACTGGAAAGAGATAAGGGATGTACTCAGCCTTCTGGGCTAAATATTACATTAGCCTGTTTCAACCAGGATACCTGAATCAAAATTGCTAAATAACGTGAGTTCGGTGGTCTAATAACTGAAAATCAATTAGTTGCAACTCTCTATAACATGTGTTTTATGTCACCCTTTCAGATTCTGTGTTCATTACCTAATCTTTCTGCACTTTTTTATTTAAATTTGTTCCTTAAGGCGGTTTTATACCAGCCTGTTTAGAGTGGCCCTTTGTGGCTACTCTAATTTTTTTTAACAC
>CAISOH010000063.1 GCA_903887005.1 uncultured Bacteroidota bacterium
CAGCACGAAGTTTAGGATTCTTAGTCAATTTACGTCCGGGGGTACCCCCGGACGTAAATTGACTAAGCGTGTTGCATTTGGTACTTGAACTTAGGGACAATATTAATCCGCCCCTGGATATAAAAGGCATCCCCGCAGAAACTAAATGTTTAGCCATTATTGTCGAAGAGCCTGACGCGCCGGACCATAATTGGCCAAATTGGATTGCATGGAATATTCATACTACCAGGCATATTAAAGCCGGAAGAAAAATGGAAGTGGAAGGCAAAAATGATTTTGGCGAAAATAAATATGAAGGGCCATTTCCTTTTTCCGGTACACACGAATATTATTTCAAAGTTTATGCATTAGATACACTACTGGATATACCAATTACTTCTACCAAAAGTGAACTGGAGCTATCAATGAGCGAGCATGTTATTGGCTTCGGTCAACTTTCTGGTGTTTATGAAAGAAAATGAAAGAAACATACGATACTTCACCCCGGATAAAAATGTGCAAAAGAGGTCTCTTACAATGACGTGTTTGCAATATATTGATTATTAGTGATAAATGAATTGTGTTATTTTATTTTGCTCATTTTTGCAGGGCTTACTTTTCCCTGATTAAACTTCAACAAAATCCTCATCGTTGTCACGGTTCGGCGCGGCTCACCGTGACAGGAATTCTATCTATTGTGGGCTTACATTCGAGTGTACAACGTCATTCACATTTTATTCCCGATGAGTCGGGATGGTACTCGCAAAGGCGCAAAGCCGCTAAGGATAATGAATTGATAATAAGCAAATAATAATATCAAGTCTGCAAAGTCCTGCGAATTAAACAATGCATGATTTTATGTGGCTACAAGTATAAAACACACTCATGCTGAATTGTAATAGTATAAGCAACTGTTTGATTTCTCCACGATCCTACGAATAGTATAATATATATGCAATACCCCTCCTGATCATTTATAGGTTTAGGTGATTGAACCATTACATAAACCTGTTTTTTAATTCTAAGTTTGCCTGGGCTAAATATATAAATTTAGCAAATAATATAGGATAGTATTGCTTTTTGGCATTTTTTTATTATTTTTCGCAATTATTTGACAAGCTATATCTATGATTAAGGGAATTTTTTATCCTCGAAAGGCGAATATTAAAAAAGACAGCAACGGATTTCGATTTACCCGATGGCTCTTATTGTCCGGTGTAATATTTTTTTCTATACCAGCAATGGCTATAAATAATCCGCCTTCTTTTGTTAATGGATATTCACAGGTTTTTGTTGTATGTGAAAACACTTCATCGGCATCAATTAATTCACTGATGCCGATCAGCGATGTGGATTTCGGGCAGACAGAAACCTGGTCGGTTTTATCAGGCCCATTGCATGGTGTTATTGGTGGTTCTCCATTTTCAGCTCCATCTAATGGCGCAATAGTAACGCCGGCCGGATTGACTTATTCACCCGCATCCGGATATTCTGGCAATGATACTTTTACAATGGAAATTTCTGATGGATTCGATACTGCTACCACTAACATTATTGTAACCATTAAGGCCTTGCCAACACTCAGCAGCACACTTGCCCCCCCTTCCATTTGCGGCGGTTCTTTATTTAGTTATACACCCACCAGCCTGTCTCCTGGAGCTACATTTAACTGGAGCCGCGCCTTTGTCGGAGGCATTTTAAATCCTTCTGCAAGCGGGACAAACAATCCCAATGAAACACTGATTAGCAATACTTATTATCCTGTGCCTGTAATCTATATTTATACAATAGTTGCAAATGGCTGTACAAATCACCAAAATGTTGCAGTTACTGTAAAACCTGCGCCACAATTATCTTCATCACTTAATGATACGATATGCAGCGGGGCTACCTTTAATTACTCGCCATCTCCTACATTAAGCGGAACAACTTATTCATGGTCCCGTGCGGCAGTGGCAGGTATTTCGCCGGCTACATCGTCAGGAAGCGGTAATATCAATGAGGCCCTTGTTAATAATACGCTTACTTCTTTAAAAGCCGTATATACTTTTGAATTAAACGACAGCGGCTGCACATCTTCCGTTGATTTAAAAGTAACTGTTAACCCTCAACCTGCTATTACAACAATTACTGCCAAACCACTGGTATCAGTTTGTTCCGGAACAAATAATCAGAATTTTGGCGCAGGAATGGCGCCTCCATCAGGTATAACCTATAACTGGAGCGCTGTTAATGCAAATATTGCAGCCACAGGCAAAAGCAGTCAATATTGTATTGTAAACTTTCCTTCGGCGGGCAATGCTGTAATTACGCTTACTTTTACGGTAGCCGGTTCCGGTTGTGTCAGCCGGGATACATTTGCTGTTAATGTAGGATCCGGAGCCGCTTCTTCAAGTCCTCTTCTTTATTACAATTCACAGTTTATTTATCTTGATAACAGCGCTGATAGTTACCATTGGGGATATGACGATGCCGCTACGCTGGATTCAAACCTGATACAAGGGGCAACTTTTCAAAGTTATCCGAATAGCAATCCGGACCTGGCAAATAAGTATTATTGGGTAATAACCACAAAAACAGGTTGTTTACAAAAAACCTATTACAATGCACCGAGTGCAATTACAAATATTGCCTACGGTAACCAGGTTTCTTTAAAAGTATATCCTAACCCTGCAAGCAATACCATATCCGTAGATATGCACGGTACACAGGGTAGTGTTACCAATGTAGCTATAACAGATTTAATCGGGCAAACGATAATAACCCGTTCAGGAACAGCGAATAATATGCAATTTGATATTGCAGATTTGCCTGCCGGATGTTATTTCGTAAGTTGTTCTCAAAATGGCGTAAAGACTGCAGTTGCGCAGTTTATTAAAAATTAAAGACCGGGTGCCGGATACTGAATGATTGATAACTAAAACTGCAAACTGTAAATTGTAAACTGCAAATTGTTATTTGCCCTTGTAAAAAAAAATTAATGAAAAAACTAATTCTGATTTTTATTGCCATAATTGGTGCATCTTATACTCAGGCTCAGAACATTAATCCTGAAAATGATCACGTTGCGGCAAAGAGTAGCCAGGGAAGCAAGGAATTCAAAGCTGACAGCCAGCTGCCTCAGTGGTGCATAGATGTAAATATTACCGGTGGTTTTTTAACGCAAAATATAACTTCTGCAAACCCGGCAGCCCAATATTTAAATTCTCTGAACAGCAATATCAGCGGCCTTAATTTCAGCAAAGGATCCTCATTTGGTTTTGACATAGAAGGGGGGTACTTTTTTAATAAAAAACGGAATTTCGGAATAGGCGCCGGTATATGGTATATGCGGCAGGCCGGCAATGTAACCATGGATAATTTTCAGATTGAATACCAGTCATGGGATAAATCCGGTAATACATTCAGGCAAAAACTTACCGCAAACCAGGCAATAACAGAATCTCTGAAAATTTCAAACTTCAATATTCCACTGTTGCTCAAGTATAAAAAGAGGTTCTCCAAGAATATAGGATTTACCGCAGACGCCGGACTATTATTTAATTTAATTGAAAAGAACTCTTATAACACGAACGCATCTTTCGATTATGAGGCCATTTACAAATATTCAGGTTCACAAGGCGGTGTTACTACAGTGTATGATAACTCTGTAGTGCCGGGTTCTTCTGATTTGCTGATAACTAAAAAACAATACGTGATTGATCATCCCAATGCTGATATCCAGAGTTATTTCAACACGCTCAGAAGCCAGGGCAACAATGTGGGACTTGGCGTAAAACCAAACAATAATACCGGAAGCATATCTTACAAGAGCGGTTCTGTTGGCTTTTTGATAAGGCCCGCTATAAGCTTCTATTTGTCGGATAAGATAGCTTTAAATCTCGGCGCGTATTATTTATACCAGGGTTTTACTCACAGTTCTTCCGGCAATTACATGCTAACTAATAAAACAGGTGATTATAACTCCGTATTGAACGGAGTATCTAAATCCGCAAATAGTTCTTACGGGATAAGTTTCGGCACCCGTTATTTTATCGGGAAAACAAAAGAAAAAACCATTGAACCCGCAATTGCTCCGGAAGAGGAGAAAGCGGAGGAAGTTAATGCCGGTGAAACAGAGGAAGAAAATGCCAACATTCCCGAACCGGTAAGTATTTCCACCCCAGTGTTATTTGACGTGAACAAAACTGAAATAAAGCCCTCTTCTTATCCTGTTCTTGAAGAGGCTGTGAAGGAACTCAATGAAAATAAGAATATTGAACTTGTGATTCATGGCTATACCGATATTACCGGCCCACGCAGTTATAATAAAACATTATCGGAGAAACGCGCTATGGCAGTGAAGAAATACCTGCAAAATAAAGGTGTTAAGGCTAAGTCATTAAAGACAGTCGGGCATGGTGTCAAATCACCTGCCGCCAGCAACCGTACAGCTGAAGGAAGAGCTAAAAACCGCAGGGTAGAAATGAAAGTGAAAAAGGGTTAAAAAAGGCTTTTTTAATCTCCCGATCAGGATGCAATTTGTTCAGGTTCGCTAAAATAATTGGTACTATTCCTCTTTTTTTGAAAGTATTTTGTAACAAAATAATAATTAACGATCTTGTTTTATAACTAAGAGTTATAAAATTGAAACTTTAGATTATAAAAGAGAAAAAAATTAAAAAATACCCGAAAAACTCTTTGTTTTGTATTAAATAATATGTTACCTTGCAGTAAAATAACTTCTATGAAACAAACTATATCATTGGCTATAATTATGATGTTAGCCATTAGCGGAGTTTTCGCAAAAGACAATAAAGCGGGCGCGAACAAGCCCGTAACAGCAAAAGGCACTAACATTAGTGTTACCTACGAACAACCTTCAAAGAACGGAAGAGTGATTTTCGGAAAACCGGAAGATAATCCAGTGATGGCTTACGGCAAGGTATGGGATGTACCTGCTGCTCAGATAACTTTTACCAAAGATTGCCTGGTAGGCGGCAACAAGCGCCAGCTAAAGGCGGGCACATATAGTGTATTTATCAGACCAGCCCAGGGCGAATGGATTTTTATTTTTAATTCTCAGCCAAAACTTACAAATGCTGCTGATTTGGAAAAAAATAAAGATAAAACTATACTCCAAACATGGGGGCTTACAAAAAAGCTGGACAATGTTGTTGAGGCATTCACAATCACGCCTCAAAAGGATGGTTTGCTGGTAGAGTGGGATCAGTCAAGCGTATTATTCCCGGTAGAATTCGTTGGTAAATAAAACCTGCATAATATAATTTCAGTACTTGGTAGAAAGACTGTCCCAGAACCCGGGACAGTCTTTTTTTATTCAGGTAAATCCACCATAGTCCATGATTTCCTACGTGACTTTTGGAGCCTTTTTAAATCTCTCGCAAAGGCAAATAGGTGGTTTCTAATATTGAGGTTTAATACCGCAAGGATTTTAGTTGAATAGTTCAATTACCCTCATTATTTTTTCGGCCCAAAGCCATTATGTTAACGTGAGTTCGACGATTATTGATGTGGAAATCAATACGTTAACTATATTTAGCACAGGTGTTTCACACCGAAAAGGTGTGGGACACCTCCAAGACCTCAACAAATGCCATTATAAGCATCAAAATATAAAAGGCCTGGCTAATAAACTGATATTTATCATCGAACCCGCGTTATGTTATTATTTAATCCCCAGCCTGAAGTCCGGGACTATTGACCTATCAAAGAGTATTTTCGAAGTCAAAACGGAATAATTTAACCATTACAAATGATAATCTTTTGGAACATCCTCTAATCATTTGCCGAAAAAGATATAACCTACAATAATAGCGCCGATAAGCCCGATAAAATCAGCAATAAGACCGCATACCAGTGCATGCCTTGTATTCTTTATCTGTACGCTTCCGAAGTAAACAGCAAGCACATAAAAGGTGGTTTCCGTAGAACCCTGGATAATAGCAGCCACCTTTCCCTGAAACGAAGCTACTCCATAGTGCCTCATCACATCAACCATAAGCCCACGCGCTCCGCTGCCGCTTAATGGCTTCATCATTGCAACAGGTAAGGCAGGTACGAAATCGGTATTCATGCCACACATGGCCACTACAATGGCAATACCATTAATGATATAATCCATGCAACCTGAAGAACGAAATACACTAATGGCAATGAGCATAGCTACCAGGTAAGGAATGATGCGTAATGAGACGCCAAACCCTTCTTTGGCCCCTTCTATAAAATTATCGAATACATTCTGGCGTTTTAACATACCCGCGGTTATGAACAGCACAATGATGAACAATATAACACCGCTGCCAATAGCTCCTATAGTCTGATTCATTTTATCAGCGGGCATTTGTGATAAAAAATAGTGAAGCAAAGCAATAAACCCTGCAAATCCGCACACAAATAAAATAACAGGCAATCTAAATAAATTAATGCGCTGGTAGATGGCTACGATAATCATTCCGGAAATGAACGCGATAAAAGTGGCTATAAGCGTAGGCAGGAAAATATCAGCTGCATTAAAGTTCTGCACATGCTGCTCAAGGGCTATTGTTTGCCGCATGGCAATAACCGATGTAGGAATAAGTGTTATTCCGGCAGTATTGAGCACAAGAAACATGATCTGAGCATCAGTGGCGGTATCTTTTACGGGATTGAGCTCCTGCAAGTCTCCCATCGCTTTCAGTCCAAGCGGGGTGGCAGCATTGTCGAGGCCCAGCATATTTGCCGAAAGGTTCATCATTACACTGCCATAAGCAGGGCTGTCTTTGGGTATCCCTTTGAATAATGTTCTGAACAATGGCGCCACCAATCTTGAAAATACACGTATGACGCCTGCCTTCTCGCCTACCTTCATGATGCCAAGCCATAATGACATGATACCGGCAAGGCCTAATGAAATTTCAAACCCATTTTTCGCGGCGTCGAAGAGGGCGGTGAGCATTTCTGCAAGTAATCCTGTTTGCCCTAGGACAAATGCTTTGAATATCCCGACTACAAAACCGATGATAAAAAACGCTATCCAAACGTAGTTTAATGCCATATAGCCATAAATATAAAAAAAAGAAGGCTATTACCAGCCTTCTTTAAAAATTTATGCCGTATATACTTATTACCGGGTAAAACAGTGCAATAAATATCTCTCGCAAAGGCGCAAAGACGCAAAGTATAATTATTTGATTGTTAGTAAATTATATAAAAGTCAAGACCGCAAAGCCCTCAATTAAAATATGCACTAATCTACCCCGATTACAGTATAATCAATGCATGGTTGTGTCGGCCATAGTGCCTGCAGGAGCTCCTGCACTATCAGAGCCTGCCGGCTGTTCAGGGCCTGAGGCATCTCCGGCGCCGCTCATCTGGTCATTCTTGGAGAACTGAACTAACCATTTGCCGTCTTTCTTTACAAGATTAATTGTCTGGTCTTTGGCGGGATTATCTGAAATCGTATAAGTAGCAACGGCCTTATCGCCATCCTCTTTCACATTTTTCACATTTACGTTTATCTTTTTCATTTCCTTTTTGGTAGAATCGGGTACCATATTGGTAAATTGCTGCAAAGAGGCTAAAAGAGTTTTTGTATCCTCTGTAGAAACTTTTTTGGCAGTTTCATAATCTATGTGGTAAAAACTTGTCAGCCATGTAGTAGCGACATCCTTCGCAGAGTTTTTATTACAGCTTACCGACATTACAGCCACTAACAGCAAAGTGGAAAAAGAAACCAGTATTTTTTTCATTTATTTTTAGTTTGGGCGGCAAAGGTATTTAGGAACGATGACAAAATAAAATCCACCAATTTAAATGTTCTTTTCCATTTCTGCTTCGTTGCAAAAGTCTTTAAATAGCTCACAATTCGCAGATTTTGCGCCTTGCATAAAAGAAAAATAACTATCCAACTTAGTGGATTTTATTTTGTCAACGTTCCTTACTTAAATTTCTTTTGCCAAATGATATGTGCATGTGGATTAATAAAAAGGTCATCAATTCCTACGAATGTATAACCTAAAAAGGAAGTTGTCTTTATATAGGAAGTATCATTCATAGCCTTATTCACCGCTTTATAAATAAATTCCGCGCAATATATCCTGTCATCAGTTTTCAGGTCGAATTTCATATCGAACTTTGGCTTTTCTTTATAATACCTGGACACTATCTGTCGTAGTGCGGCAATCCTGTCGTCACTATAATCATAATGCATTATAGCGATACTTGTATTATGTTTCGGGGAAAAGAAAAAGCTTGCAGAATCCCGCCTGAGGCGTTCATCAGGATTGTCTTCCCCGCCGATACTATGGTAAACAAAGGGGTAACCGTTTTCTATCATCACTATACCACAGTGAGAGTAGGCTTTATTTTTACGGTTCATTTGCGAGAGCAAATAACTATCAGCCCCCAAGCCCATCCGTAAGACTATATTACCCGATCTTAATAAAGAAACAGTAGTATCAACAATGTGCTTATTCAACAGATCAGCAACATGCCGGTTTGCAGGATTAATGGCAATAGTTTTAGGGTACTCCCTGTGAAAAATGTTCATTGCAAGAAGCGCGGACAAGCCCGCAATAAAAAAAACAATTAATATGCTTTTAACTATTTTTTTCATTTTTTGAGTAGAAAGTCCAAAGTAGAAACGTCATTTTTGCAAGGCTACTTTTCATTGATTAAACTTAAGCAAAATCCTCATCGTAGTCACGGTTCGGCGCGGCTCACCGTGACAGGAATTCTATTGATTGTTGGCTTACATTCACGTTAGTAACGTCATTCACATTTTATCCTTTTGGGTTCAAAAGGCGGATACTCACCATGACAATTTATCTATTTTACTATTTATATCTATTGTCAAGGACAATCCAATATTTTACCTGCCAGCTTTCTGCTTTTTACTCTCTGCTTAAATTAAACATTAAACCTGAAGTGCATTACATCACCATCCTGAACAACATATTCCTTGCCTTCTATGCGGAGCCTGCCATTTTCGCGACATGCCGCTTCACTTTTATACTGGATGAAATCGTTGTAGGAGATGACTTCCGCTTTAATAAATCCTTTTTCAAAATCGGTATGTATCACGCTGGCTGCCTGGGGCGCCTTCCATCCTTTGTGAATAGTCCATGCACGCACTTCCTGCACTCCCGCGGTGAAATAAGTTGCAAGGTTCAGCAATTGGTATGCAGCGCGGATAAGGCGGTTCAGGCCCGGCTCTGTAAGGCCATACTCGGCGAAGAATAATTCCTTATCCTCGTCGGTCTCCAGTTCAGTTATCTGGGCTTCAATAGAATTATTCATTACAATCACACCCGCACCTTCTTCTGTCGCGGCTTTCACCAATGCATCCGCATATTTATTGCCTTTCAGTAAGGCGGCCTCGTCCACATTGGCTACATAAAGCACCGGCTTATCCGTAAGCAGGAAAATATCTGCGATTGCTTCCTTATCTTCCCCTTCGAGTTGCATGCCGCGGATATTCTTACCTTCAGAAAGGTGTTTCTGGCAACGGAGTAAAACCTCGTAAGCCCTTTTAATTTTAGCGTCACCGGTCTTCAGCATCTTTTCTGTGCGCTGTATCTTTTTCTCTACGCTATCCAGGTCTTTTAGCTGTAGTTCCGTGTCTATTATCTCTTTATCGCTGACCGGGTTTATATCGCCTTCATCGCGCAAAATATTTTCGTCTTCGAAGCAACGTATCACATGCACGATAGCATCCACTTCCCGGATATTGGCGAGGAATTTATTTCCAAGCCCTTCACCTTTGCTGGCGCCTTTTACCAGCCCGGCTATATCCACAAATTCTATTGTTGTGGGCAGTATCCGCTGCGGCTGAACAAGCTCTGCCAGTTTATTGAGACGCTCATCAGGTACGTTTACCTGCCCTATATTTGGTTCTATGGTACAAAAACGGTAGTTAGACGCCTGCGCCTTGGCGCTGTTGCTAACCGCGTTAAACAATGTTGATTTTCCTACGTTGGGCAAACCCACTATACCTGCCTGTAATGCCATATTAAGTCAAAAGTTAAAAGTCAAAACTAAAAAACGCCCTTTTGGATGTGAAATAAACCAATATTCAGGCTTTGTTTTGAAAATGTGTGCAAAGGTACGATTTTATATGGCTCAAACCGTTAGCGGCACAGCCTGGAAAAGTAACTATTGATTGAATAGTAAAATATTTATTGTTAAAATTAATGATTTTGGCCCTGCCTGATACAAGGTTCCCCTATGGGGAGTAAAGGATTATAATAAAATCCTGTATTTTAGCACCCTGATGCAATTAGACATATCTGTTGTCATACCCCTGTTCAATGAAGAAGAATCGCTGCCGGAGCTGGTATCGTGGATAACGCGCGTATGTGCGGAGCATAGTTATTCGCATGAAATTATCATGGTTGATGATGGGAGCTCAGATGATAGCTGGAACGTAATAAAGCAGCTATCCACGCAATACCCTGCAATAAAAGCCATCAGGTTCCAGCGCAATTACGGTAAAAGCCCGGCACTCTATGCAGGATTTAAAGCCGCACATGGTAATGTAGTTATTACTATGGATGCTGATCTTCAGGATAGTCCTGATGAGATACCAGGGCTTTATGACATGATTATAAAAGACGGCTATGACCTGGTTAGCGGCTGGAAAAAAGTAAGGTATGATAATGCTATTACTAAAAACCTGCCTTCAAAATTATACAATGCGGTTAACAGATGGTTCAGCGGAATAGAGCTGCATGATATGAATTGCGGCCTCAAAGCTTATAAACGTAAAGTGATAAAAAGCATAGAGGTTTATGGCGAAATGCACCGCTTTATACCAGTTCTTGCAAAACATGCCGGCTTTAAAAAGATTGGAGAAAAAGTAGTTGTTCACCGGCCGCGAAAATATGGCATATCTAAATTTGGCTGGGAGCGCTTTATCAATGGCTTTCTTGACCTGCTATCCATACAATTTGTAAGCCGCTTTGGGAAGAAGCCTATGCACTTGTTCGGCACATTGGGTTTTTTTACTTTCCTGGTTGGTTTTATAATTGTATTCTGGCTCATCGTTGAGCGGTTAAAAGAAGGAGCTGGTTTTGGACTTACCCATAAAGTTGGTTTTTATCTCGCGCCACCTGTTATGATAATAGGCACATTATTTTTTCTTACCGGTTTTATTGCTGAATTGATTGTGAGAAATGCCGCTGACCGGAATGTATATCTTACAGAAGAGAAGATAGGATTGTAAATATCAGCGCGCCAATGGTCATGGATAACAATGTTCTATCTTCAACCTCCAGATTCACTTTTACTTCTTTAACTTCCCAATCTATAATACGCCTAAAATAAATTGAAAAACTTAACTTTATCCTAAGCTATGTTTTTCCAATAAATTAATCCCAAAGTTTCCTGCAGCAACAATATTTTGACAATACAATATGTCCGGCTTTATAGCCGCAACCTTAAAATTTAACCGGCATATTATGCGCTTTGCGGTAACTGATTATTGGCTTGAAAGGGCCGAATTTATGCTGTTGTTCGGAAAACGTATCTATAAACGGACCTATTCCGTAATCAATTGCTTTGCCTTTGGGATCAGGATAATCAGGGGTGCTTTTATCTTTCTTTTGAGGCCGCGAATGTATTCTGTCATCATTTATGAACGCAGCTACATCAAGGGCCTGTTCATCAGTTAAGAAAGGTTTCCTCCAGGTAGCAATTTTATCGGGCATATTCCCCTTCAGGAACCTTGCCAGCTTTACAACCCTGTATGGGCTCGATCCGATCTGGTAGGAATGAGGCCCCCATAAAGGCGGGAATTGATAAGTGACGGAATCTTCAGGACCCTTACCTTCTCCATTAATGCCATGGCATGAGCTGCATACAGCTGCATATATCTTAGCCCCTTTTTCGGGGTCCGCTGCCCTATCGGGATATTCTATTTCCAGACATTCATCGCCTTTTACCTGGTGCCCTATGGGCACATTAGTACCCACCCACCTTATGTAACATACCATAGCCACCATTTCTTTACAGTCTAAAGGCAAAGGGATTCCGCTGTGAGGCCTTTCAATACAATTATTCACACGCTGTTCCATAGTCAGCACCTCGTTCTCTCTTCCGCGGTATTGCGGGTAGCGGGCATATGAACTGAAGAAGTTAAAACCATAAGGCCTGGTTCCTGCGTCAAGGTGGCAATTGGTGCAATTCATTTTGTTGCCGAGGTATTTCCCTTTGATACCATTGGGCCCGATATAATAGGCGGTATGTAAAATAAGGTCCCTGCCATAGCGTACCAAATCACCAAACTGGTCATTAGGGATAGTGCTGGTATCAGGAGCCATAAACGTAGCCGTGTCCCTGGAATAATAAGGATTTTCTTTTGGAGCAGGTACAGGCCTGTTACAAGATGCAATAATCAGGATAACTGAAGCCAATAAGATGATAAACGTTTTTAGCCTATATTTACCCATCATTTTAATCTGCTTTTTCATGTCTAAGCTTTTATTAATACTGAATTTTTTATTTCTTATACCCTACCCTGCTGAATCCCAGGTGCTGCCCGGGGAGGGTAGTAAACTGCACTACAGGATAATAGGCTTTTCGGTGGAACCCGTTCCGCAGGCAGTTAATTACACAATCGAAATCGCAGCCGGCAATTACTTTACTGAGGATTCTTTCAAAAAGAATATTATCCAATCTCTTACCAGCAAAAGTAACAAAATAATCGCTGAAGTACCATCTTTTGGTGGCCAATATACCTGGCGGATTGCGGCTAATAAGGAAAAAAATAACTCAAAATTAATATTGGGCGGATTGCATCATTTCAGTATCGGAATGAGCCCGCATATGGATACAAATATTGTCCGGTTCAGAATTACCAAACCCGCTGAAAAGTATAAGGATGCATATATATTTTTGGACGGTACAAGGGCATTGTATGATATGAAAGGGCGCCCGGTATGGTATTTGCCCGATGTAAAGGGAATAAAAAATGATGACAATATAGAAATGGGTGACCTAAAACCTACTTCAAAAGGAACAATAACTTTTATACTTGGTTCGCAGGCCTGCGAAATAAATTATACCGGTGATTTATTATGGAAAGGGCCTGACAATGGCATAATAAGCGGAGATACCCTGGAACATTACCACCATGAATTCACGAGGCTCAATAATGGCCATTATATGGTTATGGGAATTGAAACTGTATTATGGAAACTGAATACACTCCCGGAAAAAAATTATCATTTGCCGATGCTTTCAGGTAAACAGATAAACCAGGATAGTATCAATTCTTATGTTCAAAAGGGATATTTGCCATTGCCCTTTGCCACCATTCTGGAATATGACGAAAAGGGCAATTTAGTATGGTCATGGAGACCATCAAAGTACTTCAAAGATGCTGATACAAAATACTACAAAGAACCAAGAGGGATGGGCGGTTTCGATCCTCATATGAACGGGTTCTTTTTCGATGAAAAAAATAAAGAATTGTACATCAGTTGCAGAGACATCAGCCGCATTATTAAAGTGAAATACCCTGAAGGTACCGTAATAGCTAACTATGGGGAAATATACAAACCCAACGCCCCTGTAACAGGTAATAAATTGTTTTGCGAACAACATAGCTGCCGGATTTCAGATAAGGGGTCTTTATACCTGTTCAACAACAATACCTGTAACCGCAGCCAGGCAATCCCCACTATACTGGTAATGGAAGAGCCTAAAACGGGAACAGGCAAACTGAAAAAAATATGGGAATATGACTGCAAAGGGAGTGGTGAAAATGTTTTCCCCATTTACAATACAGGTGGAAATGTTTTTGAATTGCCCGACCATTCATTTTTTGTTTGCATGGGGAAACAATATGGTTCAACATTCATTGTAAGCCAGGATAAAAAAATCCTATGGAGTGGTATTGCGGAAAAAAGAAACCCCGAAACAGGTGGCTGGGATTTTATCTCCCTGTACAGGGCAAGTATTATCCCTGACCGGAAAGAACTGGAACGTTTTATCTGGAATGATGAAAACGCCTCTTATCCGAAAAAATAATCGTTAATTCAAAAACAATACTTCATGTTTAAACTATTAAGAGCACTCTTCTTTTCTCTTATTATATCTCTGCCGCTCAGAGCTCAGATACTACCCAAAGAAAGGAGCATGATCAATTATCGCCTGGTCGGTTTTTCATTTCCACCCATGCAGGATGTCAGTAGTTATACGATTGAAATTGCCCAGGGTAATTTCATTACCGACAGCGCTTTTGATAAAAATATCATCAAATCCGTTTCTGCATCTGACAATAAGATTTTAACAGAAGTCCCTGATTGGGGCAAGCTATATACCTGGCGCACCGTATATACCGGTAACAATGCCGCCATAACCAAAAGCGCGCTTCATCATTTCAGCGTTCTGGTAACTCCCAATGTGGATATAAACATTACACGTCTGAGAATTATAAAACAGGCGGAGAAATATAAAGACAGCTATATATTTTCAGACGGGACACGGACGTTGTATGACATGGGCGGCCATGCAATCTGGACCATGCCTAACATAAGCGATTTAAACTATAATGGGGATCCGGAACTCTCCGACCTGAAGCTTTCATCACACGGAACCATTACTTTCCTCCTTGGCTCACAAGCATGTGAAATAAACTACAAGGCTGACATTTTATGGAAAGCGCCAGACAACGGAACGATAAGCGGAGATGAAACAGAACATTACCATCATGAATTTACACGGCTCAGTAATGGTCATTATATGGTATTGGGAAATGAGTTCGGATTATGGAAACGGGATTCATCAATACCGGAAAATACTTACATAAAATTCCTTACAGGAAACAAAATAAACCGCGACAGTCTGGCTTTTTATTCCAGTGCGGGATACATAATGATGCCATTCGGAACCATTATTGAATATGATGAAAAAGGCAATGTAGTATGGTCATGGAAATCTTCAAAATACCTTAACGCATCAGACGTTATTTACTACAGGCCGCAAAAAACGCTAGCCGGAATCCCTTCTTATGTAAACGCGTTTTATTTTGATCAAAAGGCTAAAGACATCTATATAAGTTTCAGGGACATCAGCCGTATCATTAAGGTTAAATATCCCGAAGGAAATGTATTGGATACTTATGGCGAAATATACAAACCAGGCGCTCCGGTAACAGGAAAAAATTTGTTTTGTGAACAACATAGCTGCAGAATCTCTGAAAAAGGCAACTTATACCTGTTCAACAATAATAACTGTTTCCATACAGCGGGTATTCCCAAAATCATTATGATGCAGCAGCCTGTTTCTGAAAAAGACACTCTGAAGAAAATATGGGAATATGACTGCGCTAAGGCTGATAATTTTCAGGCTGCAATAAGCACAGGAGGCAATGTTATTGAATTGCCTGATGAATCATTTTTAGTATGTATGGGTAAGCCGTATGGCACATCTTTTATCGTGGGCAAGGATAAAAAAATCCTCTGGAGCGGCATTCCTGAAAGATTCAATATGGATACAAATATTTGGGAGAGAATACCCCAAAACAGGTCCAGTATCATTACCACCCGTAAAGAACTGGAACAACTTATATGGAATGCCGAAAACCAAAAATGATTATTCCCCTTTAAACTTTTTTGTCCCGGCTAAAATGCGAATAATCAGGATCGCCTTGTTTTATCAGAACAGGTTTAACCATCCTGATTAACAGGTATAAATACAATGAAAATAAACTTTATTGAGAGGAAGGAATGCCAATTGTATATCAAATTACGGCACGAAAGAATTTCTTACAAAGACGAAAAGGCGCTGTTTCCAATTAACGTTTTTAAGTTCGCAAAGGCATATACTAATACAGATTTTTGAGGTTGATATGGTATAAATTACGGAGAATAAGGGGTTCAAGTGATGAGGATGAAAGCATAAGGTATAATGAAATTATATAGTTAATTAATATATTTGTATGGAAGTCGCTATGGGCAATGGTTATGATTTATTTTATCAATGTATATTTGGGTATAAAAGGCTGAAAAAGGGTATAAATGGGTTATAAAAAGGTATAAATCGGGTATATTTTGGGTATAAACGGGTATAATAATTCAAAAGTCAAAAGTCAAAAAATGAAAGTAAAAAGTCAAAATTTGTCTCGTCTGAAATAGGATTACACCTTGGTGTATGTGACAAATTGCACTCTTCAATTAATTGCCCCGTCCTTCAGGTCGGGGACAGAAAATAATTTGAGCTGGCTTTAGCCAAAATTACACGATACGATGCCTTCTGCACGAGTATTTTGGCTAAAGCCATCCTTGCTTTTTAGCCAACCCGACCTGAAGGACGGGGCAACTAATAAATAATTTTACCAAGTGCAATTTGTCATACACGCCCTTGGTTTGATAATCCTGGTTTTAGTTTACACCAGTTTTTGTTAGTCCTGCATTTAGTTTACAAGGGTATTTGAAAATTCAAGAGGGCAACCGTGAAGGATTGCCCCTACGCGGCTTCATTGAGGGAATCGGGTTTATTTTTTTCATCGGGTGGTGGTGGGATGGTGTTGTTATTAGTTGGTAAATCAGCAGGGTTAGGGCTTTCTATATGGCCGGGTAATGTGTAGGGAACAAATGGCAACGGAACCCCTATCTGTACTTCGCCCTGCATATAGGCATCGGCGTGTTTGATGAGCAATTTGGCATCGGCGAGATTGCGCTTCTGTACATAGCTCATAAAATTCATCATTACCTCGGCATGGGCGCTTCTTGTCTCATGCCGCCGCAGATCACCGATTGACCGTATGATCTTTCGCCTGGTTTCTGCTTCCTGATTGGTTGCAAAACGTTTGCCGGGTTCACGGGAAGCTATGGTGTTCTGAAGTTCGGACAGCTCATTCAGCATGTGTTCAACGAGGACTATGGGGATCTTATCCGTCGTTTCCCGGAGCATCTTCCATTTTCCTTCGTTCATCCACAGAGAGATGGTTTTTTGTGATACGCCAATGAGTTCGGCGATCTGCGCTTGTGTGAGGGCGGTTTGAAAAAAGAGGTTGCGCGCCTGTTGTTTCGGGTCGTTTTTCGGGTCTTTGTTTTGTTCGTTTTCCATATTATAGTGTATTTGATAGTTGTTTCCCGCAAAGGCGCAGCCAGAGGCCCAAATCTTAATTATCTGATAATTGTTATTATATAAAAATCAAGACCGCAAAACCCATAATTCCATTGCTATAAAATAGACGCAAATGGTCTTTTCCGAGACAAAGATAAAATGTGAAATATTACAAAAAAAATCAAGATACCCACATTTTTGAAGTGTGAATTTGGGTGTAATGCAGTGTGGGTAAGGGTTTTGGCGTTACAAAATCGTGTGGGAAAATAATTGTCTGAACCGGAATCCGGATTTTAATAAAAGAATTAAAGAATTATTGGAATTGTAGTTAGTGCACACCATACAACAAAGGGGGGGCAACTTTAGTACACTGATTGACGGCGAGTCCTGCGAAAAGCAGAGACTCGCCTGAAACGGAAGCGTATTCATGGCGTTAATTTAGCAGATTGCAAATGCTCAACGGTGTCATAGTTCGGCGCGGCGGCCAATGACATGTATTGTAAATATTCGATAATCAACTTGTTGAAGAATGCCAAAAAACGGAAATCTCTGTCCTGCAAGAGAAAAACCACCCCGGCTGTATTCGGCATTCGCCTCATCCAGCGTCCCGCTCCTTGAAAAAACTTAGCATTACCCAAAACTTTTTTTTAGGAGATCAATGTGTATAACTTGCATGATGCAAGTTGATTTAGCGTTAGAATTGAAG